>JAIROH010000020.1 GCA_031257595.1 Treponema sp.
CGTTCAAAACTTTCGCCGTATTTGAGGAGCTTTCCGTCCCAGTCGGTCATGATAAAGCCCATGGCTTTCTTTTCAAGGGTATCCTTGTATGCCGAATAGAGCTTGATCATGCCATCCATAAGGGCCCGGTGATCGGCCCTGGTCTTTCCGTTAACCTGCTGTTTAAGCCGGGAAAGGGAGCCGAACGGCTCTATGCGGCCGTTTTTAAGGTAGTACTGACCCTCGGTAATGTAGCCTGTATTGTCGGGTACCGGATGGGTTACGTCGTCGCCGGGCATCGTCGTTACGCCGAGGATCGTGATCGAACCGGCGGTGTCAAAGTCGACGGCCTTTTCATAACGGCTCGCAAGCTGGCTGTAAAGGTCGCCGGGATAACCCCGGTTGGACGGAACCTGTTCCTGGATAATCGAGATTTCCTTCATCGCGTCGGCAAAGTTCGTCATGTCGGTAAGCAGCACAAGCACGTCTTTTCCCTGAAGGGCAAACTGCTCGGCAACGGCCAGCGACATGTCGGGGATCATAAGACATTCGACGGTGGGGTCCGACGCGGTATGGACAAACATCACCGTGCGGGAAAGGGCGCCGCCTTCTTCCAGCGTGTCCCTGAAAAACAGGTAGTCGTCGTATTTAAGCCCCATGCCCCCCAGAATGATAACGTCAACCTCGGCCTGCATCGCGATACGGGCCAGAAGCTCGTTATACGGCTCCCCGGATACGGAAAATATCGGGAGCTTCTGGCTTACCACCAGGGTGTTGAACAGGTCGATCATCGGGATGCCGGTCCGTATCATCCGCCGGGGGATGATCCTCTGGGCGGGATTCACCGAAGGCCCGCCTATCGGTATAAGGTTTTCGCGCAGGGCCGGGCCGTTGTCGCGGGGGCTTCCCGATCCGGAAAAAACCCGGCCCATAAGGTTGTCGGAAAAGGATACCTCCATCGGATGACCAAGGAAACGTACCGTGTCTCCGGTAGAAATGCCCCGGCCGCCGGCAAATACCTGGAGGGCGACAAGTCCCCCTTCCAGCCGGTTGACTTCGGCGAGGGAAGTGCCGAACGCCGTGTCTACTTCGGCAAGGTCCCCGTAACGAACCCCGTCGGCCTTGACGGTAATAACGCTTCCGGTTATGGATTCAATTTTGCTATATACCTTTTTCATGATAACCTTACCCTCGCGCGGTCGCATGACCGCACTGTAAATCGAACAGGAAGCGAAGCTTCATACTTCCTACCTGTCATAAAAACTTTTCCGCGTCGGGATCGACACCGCTTGAACGTTCCGAAACGGCGTCGTCGATTTCCTTTTCAAAGCCGGAAAAACGCTCGCTTTTCCATTCGGAACCGTTAAAGTCAAGGAACTTCTGGCGGAGCCTGTTAAACCAGGTCCGGGCCTCGTTTTTGTCGGTAAAGCTGAATTTACCCGCCATGATTGCGAGCAGCTTGGCAAAAATATACTTTTGCCGTTCCGGGCTTACCGCGGCGTCCACGGCGTCGAACGAGTTCTGCTGGAAATATACCGAATCTACAAGCTCGCCTTTAAGGTAAATTATATAGTCGTCAAGGCTCGTTCCCTCTTCGCCGACTACCTTCATCATCTGCTCTACCTCGCTGCCCCGCCGCATAAAACCGTGGGCGTAACCCACCTTTTCGGAAGGGATGATCCCCCTGTACTTGGACCAGGAATCAAGCGGGTGAATCGCCGGGAACTTTCTCGCGTCGGAACGTTCACGGGAAAGGCCGTGGAACGCGCCGACAACTTTCAGCGTCGCCTGGGTTACCGGCTCTTCAAAGTTACCGCCCGCGGGACTTACCGTACCGCCTATCGTGACGGAACCCAGGGAGCCGTCTTTAAGCCGTACAAGGCCGGCCCGTTCGTAGAAACTCGCGATTGTGGATTCCAGGTACGCCGGGAACGCTTCTTCGCCGGGTATTTCCTCAAGGCGACCGGACATTTCGCGCATCGCCTGGGCCCAGCGGCTTGTGGAGTCCGCGAGAAGCAGGACGTTCAGCCCCATCTGGCGGTAATATTCGGCCAGGGTAACGGCGGTATATACGGAAGCTTCACGGGCGGCGACGGGCATCGAAGATGTGTTACAGATGATGATCGTCCGTTCCATCAGCGAACGGCCCGTTTTGGGATCAAGCAGTTCGGGAAATTCCTTGAGGGTTTCCACAACCTCGCCGGCCCGTTCGCCGCAGGCGGCAAGGATCACAATGTCCACGTCGGCGTGGCGGCTGGTGATCTGCTGAAGTACGGTTTTACCGGCGCCGAAAGGTCCGGGGATACAGTAGGTTCCGCCGCGGGCGACAGGAAAGAACGTATCGATAAGCCTAACCCTGGTAACCATCGGTTCTTCCGGCCGGAGCCGTTCCTCAAAGCAGTTGATGGGCCGCTTTACCGGCCAATGGAAACTCATCGTAACCGGGATAACGTTGCCTTTTTCGTCGTTTAATTCGGCGATTTTTTCACGTATCGTATAGGAGCCGGCTTCCTTAACCCAGGAAACCGTATAGGTTCCCAAAAGGTTAAACGGCACCATGATCCGGTGGGTAAAGGCGCCCTCGGGAACGGTTCCCAGTGTATCGGCCCGTTCAACCGTCTCCCCGGCCTTCGCCACGGGGGTAAAATCCCAGCGCGTATTGTCCGGAATCGGATCAAGGTAAATGCCCCGCTCAAGAAAATAACCCGCCTCTTCGGCAAGCTTGGGAAGGGGGTTTTGGAGGCCGTCAAACACCTGGCCCAAAAGCCCGGGACCGACTTCGACAGCCAAAAGATCGCCTGAATATTCCACGGGATCCCCTACGGAAATACCCTTGGTTATCTCAAAAACCTGAAGCTGGGAAATATCGCCCCTGATTCGGATTACTTCGCTTTTTAGCTGCTTGCCGGCGACTTTGACATAACCCACTTCGTTCATTGAAACGTTTCCGTCAAAGCGGACGCTTACCATATTGCCGTTAACGGCTACCACTGTCCCCTTTGTTCCGGTCATCGCGATGCCTCCGGCCTAACGTTTCCGGCGGAAACACCGCCGGCGGCGTCACCGCTGATTGCGGCGTAGAGTGATTTATATTCCATAAAGCCTTCCTCTGTCTTAAATGAACTTCGCCGTTCCATGAGAAGCAGCTTGAGAAGATACGCAAAAACCATGTTCGATCCTACATCGTCAAGACCCCTGAGCCGTTCAATCGCGTCCCAGCGGGCCTTGTCAATGAAAATTTCCGCCTCGAGCGGAGAATCCATCGCGGAAGCGGCCTTTGCCGCCTGTACGGCATCGGCGGGATAGTCCGGGGCCTCAGCGGCGCCTTCCCGTTTCAGGCGCTGGGAACGGAAACGGGCAAGGTTAAGCCGCAGCGCCCGCTCCCATTCAAGCCAGCCCTTGATAAAGCCGGATTTCAGAGCCGGCGGCTCTCCCGGCGCGGGCGGAAGAACCGGCGGCGTTTCGGGCGGCGCGGCAAGCACGCAGCGGTCGATCTGGGCCCTGTCCTCGTCGTCGAGAAAGCCCGCGGCCAGTTCCCTAAAGGCCGCCGCGCTCATCGGCGGCTCCTGTCCGGGGATAAGGTAGGGAAGCTGGGATGCAAGGTAATAGTAGGCCGCCACCTTAGCCTTCTTTTACAGCGTTTTTCAGGGTTTCCGCAAGCCGGGGATTAAGGTAAGCGGAAAGCAGTTCGGCCACGGCCTCGGCGGAAAAATCGTAATAGGCCGAGCCGTCTTTGCTGGCGATACGGAACCCCGCCTGAATCCCCCGGTCGGACTTGAGATCAACGCCTTTTTTAAGTTCGGCGGAAAGTTTTTCCTGTAACGAAGATTCAAGCTTTTTTAGATCTCCTTCGGAAAGCAGAATCGCCAGATCGTCCCCGTTGGCGGCCCAGTTTTTTACGATTTCGGGGAGCAGGTTTTTCAGCGTGTTTTCGTCGAAAGAAGCGGCTGTTTCTTTGGCTACAATGGCGTCCAGAATGCCCTGTATTTTGGATCTGAATTCCAGCACGAGATTCCGGGAAGCTTGACCGACGGCGGCAATGCCCGCTTTTTCGGTGCGTTCCGCATCGGCCTTTGCCCTGGCAAGAATTGTTTCGGCTTCTTTTTTTGCCGTCTCCACAATGCGCCTTGCTTCGGCTTCCGCCTGGGTTTTCAGCTTCGCGGCCTCTTCCGAAGCGGACTCAATGCCGTCCTTTTTTATTTTTTCAATGAGTTCATGAAGTTGGATGTCCATATGCTCCTCTTTGTATTATCAAATTGTACTCCACAGGTTTGTACCGTACCTCAATTATACCGCATCAAACGGCGCCTGTCCAAAAATCTTTTCAGGAATTCTGCCGGAGTTTGAGATACCGCAGGGTTTTTTCAAGTTTTTTGTTTATGATACGGTAAACCGCCTCGGGATCTTCGTAATCCTTTATTTTCTTTTTTATCACATCCCCAATCAAAATTACAATATCTTCCGGGGTTTTTACATCCGAAGATATTGAAGCGACAAACGCGAGAAAACGCCGCAGCCCCGCTATTTCCTGGGCAAGAAATACCTCGTTCTCGTTGTAAACATAGTTGCTTACTTCCCCATTTTTGAATTTTCGCTCATAAGAATCAGCCAGATACTGAATATTGTCGAGGCTTTCCTCTATCTCTTCCCGAAGCATCTTTAAAAAGAGGCCGATTTGGTCGGACATTGGATAATTCCCCTTTGCTTCATTGTATGTAATTTTAGCGGCCAAAGCAAGGTATTTTTGAAAAAATCCGTTTTTTTGCCGCAGACCCGGTCTCCGGTGGAAAATGGGAAAGGAAAAACCGTTGTAATATTGGCCAGCGTTTTATATACTAAAATCAGTTCCAAAACTCTGTTGGTTTTGAAACCGGTTTTTACAAAAGCACCCTTCGGAGGTTTTTTATGGAGCGAAACGCCGTTATCGAGCGGGCAAAGGACTATATTGCCGGGGAAAAAGATCCTCATTTCAGGGCCGAGGTGGAAAAAATCCTCGAAGCGGAAGACTTTAAGGAACTGGAAGATCGTTTCTACCGGAACCTGGAATTCGGCACCGGCGGCCTGCGGGGGCTTATCGGCGGCGGCTATAACCGGATGAATACCCTCGTGGTAAAAAGCGCCACTCAGGGTCTCGCCAACTATGTCCGCAAGGCCTTTCCCGAAAAAGCCGCCAAACCCGGCGGGCTCAAGGCGGCGATCGCGTTTGACAGCCGGCATTATTCGGCGGAATTTGCCGAAGCCGCCGCGCTTATCTTCGCCGCCAACGGGATCAAGGCATACCTCTTTTCGGCCTTGCGCCCCACCCC
>JAIROH010000026.1 GCA_031257595.1 Treponema sp.
GCGCCGGGTATTGAGATCAAGGTATCGCAGATCACCGCGCCGGGAAGCCGCCGGGAAAACGGCGAGTACGTGCTGCATGGGGAACTTGCCGACGCCCCGCCGCTTTACGGCTTCCTACTGGATCACGCCGAGAAAGTGAAGCGGCAAAAGGAACAGGAGAAAGCCGCCCGACAACACAAGCCCCGCGTTGCGGCGGACCGCCCTATGCGGTACACCGAGCCCCGGATAACCTTAGACGATCTGGAAGATGAAGCGGCGGCGGCTTATGCGGGGCATCATGACCGGCAGGTTTCCTTTGCAGGCAGAGCGTGCCGGTGTAAGTTCTCCGGGACTGACGCTCTGGCTTATGTTAAATCCCGCCCGAATATTTTCGGAAACGACCCTGACACAGAAAGCACAATTCTTTCGGTATTTCGGGACAACGGGGGTCGCCTATGACCCGTACCGAAAAAATAACACAGTTTTTTGAGCAGCTCCGAGGCAAGGGAAACCCTACCGCCCAGAACATATACAACGCGATGGCGGCAGCCGGCGATATTACGGAAATTATGCCGGAGATACTGGCCTATTGCGCCGGTATGGGAATTGACGCGGCGGCGGAACTGGCCAATCTCACCAAAGCGCAGGACACGGTCCGGCAGGAGGCCACCCTGAAAGAAACGGCCGCAAGCCTGGCGGAAAAGTCCGGGGCGCTTGCGGCGGAGGCCGACCCAGAGAAGCGGCGGGAACTGATTGAAGGCATACGCCGGGCATCCGCTTCCCTGGAGGGTGCAGGGAAAAAAGACCGCATCGGTTCATGGGATGCGTACATCAGGGAATGCACGGAATACGATCCGGAGAAGGATTTCCGGCCGGCTCTGTTTGACGGCGTGGCTTTCCCTCCGGGAACGGTCTCATACATCGGGGCGCGTGCCAAAGCCGGAAAGACAACGGCGATGATCAACCTTACCAGGGAGGCGTTTTTCTCCGGACGCAAAACACTTTTTATCACCCTGGAGATGAGCCGCCGTCAACTGCTGACAAAGCTGGTGTTATGCGTTGCCTTTGTCATAACCGGGGAAACGCCGGACAAACAGGAAGAACTCCGGGGCAGGGGAAGTTTCAACCGCAGGGAACAGACGGGACAAACACCGCAGAAAGACTACTACGCCCTGCTGCATGGGAAACCCCTACCGCAATACGGCGGGGAGGAGGTTTTCAGGACGGCAGTCAGTAAAGCCCAGGACATTGTAAAACAGGCATACGGAAAAACGTTCTTGATTTACGCTGGGCGCGGGGCCGGTTTCCAGGAGATCACCGCCGCCAGAGAGTATTACGGCGGCCCCGGATCGCTGGTACTCATCGACTACATCCAGAGGATGCCCTCGGCGGATGAAAACAGCAGGGATGATTACACCAGGGTGAAGAAAATATCGGACGGCGTTTTGAACGCGGCGGTGAGGACAAACACGATCATAATTTCCGGGGCACAGTTCAACCGCACCGTTACCAGGGACAGCCAGGGGAATGAAATTATCGAAACAACATCGTTCCGGGAAAGCGGAGACCTTGAGCAGGATGCGCATAATATACTTGGCATCGGGCGCCTGGCCGGAAAGGGGAACCGCTACATAAAAATGTTCGCGGGCCGGGAGGAAATGATCGAGGATAACGCATACCGTCTTGATTTTGACGGCGTGTACTCCTACATGACCGTAAAGGAAAAAATCAAAGCCCCGGAGGAAGCTAAACACTACCCGCCCAAAAAGAAAAAAGAGGAAGTGCCGGAACCAATACCGGAGGAAGGGAAAAAATGGAGTGAAGTATTTCAAGACAAGGGGGGCGGAAACCATGAAAAAAGTTAAAGGGCAGTTTGCGACGAAAACGAGCGTCAAGGCGCAGTTGAATTCTCCGCTTGTCATGCGGAAAAACAGAAGTGCGTTGTTCAACGAAAAGATGGAACCGGTAGACGCGGCCAAAGCATACATAAGCCGCGCTACCACGCAAATGACCGGGATATTTCCTTTCCTGTTTTCCCTTGCCGGGTATTTCTTTGAAACATTCCCGGAAAAAATACTGCGGGGAGAAGCGGAATCGCTTTACTATCAGATAGGGACAAAAGACGACCCGATACCGGCGAAGGCTTTTATAGCTCTGGGGATCGGCAGCTTCAAAGATCAGAAAAACTTTTTCCTGAAAGAGATGTACAAGATGTGGCGTGAAAACAGATCGTACTGGGTGCCAACGGGAGCGGGGACAGAATCTATTTTATTGCCGCCCATTCAGGTATTTCCGGTTGCGGAAAAAGTAATAACAAACCCGGAAGAATTAAAACGGCTCAGCCAGATCGGCGCGGACAGGATAATAACGGGCTTTGTCATGCAGTGCTACAAGCCGCTTTTTGACGGACACTTGAACGGTCATCGGGACGGATTTGTCAGACAGCCCCATGCGTGGTACGCGAAAATCCGGGACGGGGTAAACCGCATGATCGAGGCGGACGCGCGGTTTACCGGGATCGTCGAGGCCGGGGAAGGAACTGATATGACCAGTTTGAATGTCCTGAAAATATGGGAGTACCTGGCCCTGCACGATAACGGCAAAGGGGAAACGAAAAATATTGACGTGGTTGATATGCTGTCCCATGTCGCGCCCAGCTATTTGAAAACCGGAGAATATCTCAGAACGGAATGTCTGGGGGGCCTGTTTAACGCGCTCCTGACCCTGGCAAAACTCACCCATGAGTACCAGGGGGAGCTTGATTTTGAGATAGTCGACATCGAGCTTGACCGGTTTGACAAAGCCTATGCCCTGAAACACGGACACCAGGAGGGAACGGCTCCGTTCATGGTGAGCGCCCTGAAGCACCGTCTCAAGGCCCATGACAACATCCTGACCCTGCAAATCGAGCGGAAAAAGAGGCGGGATCATGCCGGAAAATAGACGGGTTTTTCCGGGTTTGGTAATGGACTTTTCCGGGTTTGGTAATGGGAATTTCCCGATTTTTCCGGGTTTGGTAATGGAAAACCGGCCTCTTCTAACATATTCCAACAGGAATATAACAACGGCAGGGGTACGCTTGACGCTACCCCCTGCCTGGAAGAATTTAAGAGGGATCATCTCTCTCTTCCTGCTGCCTGGTGGGTTTTATCCTGAAAAATATAGGGGTCGCCGTGGGTAAGCAGACGCCGGAGGCCAAGATAAAATCCGCCTGCCTTCACTACTTGGCAAGGCGCGGGGTATTAGCATGGAACAATCCGACCGGTTGTGTCCGTGTTGCCC
>JAIROH010000124.1 GCA_031257595.1 Treponema sp.
TGCGCCGACCAACGGGAGGAAAAGCGCACAGGATGTGCGCGGCAGCAGGCGAGGCGGGCTGGAGGGAGCCCGCAGGACGCGGGCGACCGAAAGCCGAATCCCCTTATCTCCAGAACGTATCGCCTAAAACCCCATTCCCACGCTGAATGAAAACTGGGGAAGGAAAGTCGTCATATTGTAGGCTGCTGTAAAACCCAGGGCGGGTATGGCAACTCTGCTCAGGTAGAAGCGTACGCCTCCGGCGGGGCCGTGGTCAAAGGTTTCACCCGAAAGGGATCCCGAAGAAAAAACGGCCTGCCAGGAGAAAAATACCGAAAGGGTGCCATAGCGGGCTTTGAAAAGGTACTTTTCAAGTCCCGTTATGGCGCTGGCATAGTGACAAGCGGAAAATTTTACCGGAAGTATGTCGATCCCGATACTGCGGGGACTGTCTTCAAATACTTTGCCGGCGCCGGGTTTGACATTCGCCCCGCCTTTCAGCGATGCCAAAAACCCCGGAACAACGGGAATCGCAAAAACAAAACGCATGTCCAGCTCATGAAAAGAAGATCCCGCAAAGGCCGGCATGTATCCGTAGGAAAACGAAAGGCTCCGTTCCGAAAGAAGATAACCGTCCCATCCGCTGGATCTGTAGACAATGCCCGGAGAAAAGCCGATGCTTCTGTTTCCCTCTTCCGGCGCGTTAAGAACGGGCTTTGAAACGGTAATATCGGTAAACGAAACAGTAAAAGAAAGATTCAGCTTGTCGGTAACCGGGTATTCGAGTCCGACAGAAGCCTGTAAAAAGGCGGCTTGGTACCGGCGGAGGGTTTGCTGCTTCTTGTCCTGATCTGCTTTTTTCTGACCGCTGTACATAAACGCCGCATTCCAGCCGGGAAAGTTGTTCCGTTCCGGGGTGCTGCGGTACAGCGCCATCCCCATCCATCCGTCCGATCCGTACATTCCTCCGGCGGCAACCTGATCCCGCAGGCCGAAGGCGTTGGTATCCGCGATAAAAAGGCCGAAGCTTGTTCCCCCGGAATTAACCATTATCAGAGGAATGGGAAAGAACGACCACTTTTCCTCTACATGCACCCGAAGCCTGACGCCGCCTGGTTCCGGCAGAAGCTCAACCGATACCGGCTCAAGAACGCCGGTATCAATGACAACGGCTTTCACTTCATTTATTATGCCGGGGCTTCCCGCGTCTCTACCAATAAATTTTTCAAGGGCATAATCGGTAACTTTCGTCTTGGTACGCTTGAGACCCGTTACTTCAATCGAGGTGATAACTGCCGGCGTATCTTCCGATAAATTTTCCGGGGCCGAAAAATCCAAAACTCCGGCCTGAGGATCCGTCTGGGCGAAAAGAAAAACCGGAAGAAGGAAAAAAAGGACGGCGGAATATTTATCCATTTGGTTTAAGTCCGGAGGAAATTTTACATAACGGTTTTCATCCAGCCCTTGACATCGGGCAGGGCGCCGTATTGAATCCCTTTGAGGGTTTTTTGCAGTTCCCCGGTAAGTTCTCCGGGTTTGCCGTCACCGAATACCGTTTTCTTTCCCCTGTGGGTAAGAGACGAAATCGGAGTGGCGCCGGCCGCGGTCCCGCTGACAAAACATTCCTTCGCCTCGGAAAGCGCCTCGTCGATGGAAATCTTCCGTTCTTCGGTTTTTACTCCCCTGTCTTTGGCCAGCTCCAGAATACTTGCCCTGGTAATGCCGGGAAGTATCGTATCCCCCAGTTCCGGGGTAACCAGTACGCCGGATTTAAGCAAAAAGAATATATTGCAGGATGAGCCTTCTTCAACGTAGGTATGTTTTTCCGCATCAAGGAAGACGCACTCCATATAACCTGCCTCAACAGCCTCGTGTTTTGCCAGGGCCGCTATAACGTAGTTGGAATCCGCCTTGATCCAGCCCGTACCCTTAGGAGTCGCCCGGATGCGCTCGGTTACCACGGCGTCCGAACGGCCTTCCTGGAAATACGCGCTTACCGGAGTGCCGACAATGACGACCCAGGGTTCAGTGGAAACATTGACGCCGATTCCTCCCTCGGCATAGGTAAACGGTCTTATATAGAGCGAATCGGCGTTCGTGTACGAATCTTTTTCCCATTCGGATTTATAGGCGACTTCAAAGCCCAGTTTGAGGTTACGCTTTACCATTTCCACGCAGGCGTTGACAAAAAGCTCCGCCGGAAACGGCGGCATACAAAGACCCTTCATCGAATTGTAAAAACGTTTTGCGTTCATATCGGGCCTGAAAATCGCAAGACCGCCATTTTTCTGGGGCAGGGCCTTCAACCCTTCAAAACAGCCCAGGCCGTATTGGGTGGTGTACGAAACCAGAGGCATATCGCCGTAAAAATTGCGGGACTCGGCAAGAGCCGCGGCTTCCGCCGGAGAAAGCTTCGCCTCCTCTTCGGGACTTTTGTGGGGCTTCTCCAGGTATTCTTCTTTCCAGCCGCCGTTTGTATACTTTGCCCGGTACGCGACCGGAAAACTGGCTAACGCAAAGGCCATGATGTTCCTCCTCGGTAAAACCATGTTAGCAGAAAACGCGATCTTGCTCAACAGGATTTACAGCAGGCTGTACTTCACCCCTTCGTCGTAGATGTCGACCCCTTCGGCTTTTTTGAGTTTTCCTACGGCGAGATAAGTCAGCGGGGTAAGGGCGGCTTCCAGGGCGCACTTAAAAAGGTAGTTGGTAAGTACGAGGGAAACGAAAGCGCCCCATCCGAATACCCCGGCAAGGCTTGCCACAAGTACAAAAACAAAACTGTCAAGGAATTCTCCCGCGAGGGTGCTGCCGATGGTCCGCATCCAGAGAAAGCGGCCCCGGAAAAGTACTTTCATCCGCGACAGAACCACCGAATTGGAAAATTCCCCGGTAAGGTAGCCGGCAAGGCTTGCCAGCACGATGCCGCCCGAGCCCATGCCGCCGAGTATCGCTTCGTAGGCGGCCGTTCCCGCGTAACGTTCCCATTCGCCGTCTCCGGGAAGCAGACGAAGCAGCAGGAATGTAAGGCCGGAAAGGGCAAGGCAGGCAAAGCCCGTCCAGATTACCCTGCGGGAAGCGCGGAAACCGTAGACTTCGGTAAGTATGTCGCCGAACACATAGGACAGCGGAAAAAGCAGGGTTCCGCCGTCAAAGGCCATGGTTATCCCGAACACGGAAAAACCCAAATTGACGATCTTCGCCGACGAGGCTACATTGCTGGTTACAAGGATCGCCGCAAAAAACGCCGTTACCGTACCCAGATGCCTGAAACGGGAAGGATCGGCGCCTTTCCCGGCGCTTTGCGGGGGAGTTTGTTTTTTGGGGGGATTCATGAAAGCTCCTTGTTTTGTTTAGGCTGATACCAGCCCCGGCGGGTAGCAGGACGACCGCCTGTTTGAATCAGGAACCGGCGCGGCGACTTTGGCGGTACCGCTTGAGTTCATATGAGAAACTTTGGAATCGCTTCCGTTGTCTATTCGGCGAGAATTTTAAGGATTTCTTCGGCAGATCCCGCCTTGAGTATCTCCGCGCGCTTTTCCGAACTTTTGAAGAGAAGGCTCACCTCGGCAAGAAACTGAAGGTGGGGCCCGGTCTTCTCCAGTGGGGAAAGGGTCATGATAAAGATACGACAAGGTTCTTTGTCCAAGGAATCAAAATCCACGGCGGTATCCGAGATACCGATACAGGCTACAAGGTCTTTTATCGTGGCGCTTTTTCCGTGAGGTATGGCAATTCCGTGCTTCATCCCGGTAGACATTTTTTGTTCCCGGTCCATCACCGCGGCAAAGGCCGCCGCCCTGTCCTGAATTTTTCCCGCCGAAACCAGAATATCCAGCAGCTCGTTGATGATCTCTTCTTTTGCCTGGCCTTTCAAATGGAGGCTGATGGTATCTTTGGTAAGTACTGTCTTAAGGTTCATATTAAAAATAGTGTAGAACCCAATACCCGAAAAGTCAAGGCAAAAACCCAGGGCAACGCTGATTAACTTGACGCCAATCAGCGTTGCCCTATTATTTTCTCGTTTTTCTGCGAAAAACTGCGAAAAATCCACATTAAAGTAGCACTGATTTATTCTCGATTGAATAAATCAGTGCTTCTCTAATTCCGGGAATCTTCCTGTTTGAGCAAATCGAGCAGTTCCCGGATATTTTTCTTTCCGAACCCGGCTATGTTGTCGTTGATAACCAGACAGGGTACGCTCATAACCTTGTACTTTTCCCGGAGATCGGGGAAATGGTTAAGGTCGTAGGCTTCTGCGGTGATATTGGAATTTTCCGCCGCCATACGCTGGGCCGCCATTACCAGTTCGGGGCACAGGGTACAGGTAAGGGAAACGAGGATCTTCATTGAAACCGGAGTTTTGACGGCCCGCAGGGCTTCCGTTATTTCCGTATCCAGGGGCTGTCCGGGACCCGCGGCGTTGTACAGGCCGATAACAAAGGAATTAAACTCGTGCCCTCCCGGCACGCCGTGAAAAGCGATGCCCCGGTAGCTTCCGTCTTCCAGATAGAGCCCCGCCCAGGGGCGGTGTCCCGCCGGGCCGGAACGGGATGAAGCATCGGAAGATTCAGTACTGGTTTCCGCGGGGTTGATTTCCAGGCGGAGTTTGTCCGTCATTCCGGCCAGTTCTTCCATAAAATGCCGCAGTTCTTCCGATACGGGGCGCTCGTCCAGGGCAAGGCGCAGAACCAGGGGACGGGCCATTTTTTCAAACACCCGTTCAAGCTGCGACCGTATTTCCGGCGTAAAAAAATCCTCCGTTTCCGTCCCGTTCCCGCCGGCCGTTTCCCGGGGCAGGCGGGTTACCGGCGGAACAGGGTGAAGACCGGTAGCTTCCTGCATGGCGCGGGCGTATTTTTCCAAAGCGGCGGCGGCTTTTGCCCCGTCCCCGACGGCGGTAACCACCTGGCGCAGGTTTTTGACGCACACGTCCCCGGCGGCGTAAAGCCCCTCCACGCCGGTTTTCTGATTCGCGTCGGTAACGACATAGCCCCGTTCATCAAGAACGCCCAGATCCCGGACCAGGGCGGCGGCGGGTTCATAGCCGGCAAAGACAAAAACCCCGAAAGATTCACCTTTCGGCGGACGGTATTCGGTGATTTCTCCGGTTTTGTTGTTACGCCAGCGGGCGTAACGCAGGGCCGTGTCGCCGCTTACCTCTTCCAGTTCCGTATCGGTAAAAACCGTGATCTTTTCGTGGGAACGGGCCGCGTCCGCCGCGGCCCTGGCGCAGGAAAAATCCGCCCCCCGGATAAGGATCGTAACATGACGGGCATAGCGGGTTAAAAAAACGGCCTCTTCCGCCGCGGCAAATCCGCCGCCCGCGACGATAACGTCAAGGCCGGTAAAAAATTCGCCGTCGCAGGTGGCGCAGTACGCCACGCCGCGGCCCCTAAAAGCCTCTTCCCCCGCAAAACCGATCGTCCGGGGATGGGCGCCGGTCGCGAGGAGCACCCCAAAGGCCCGGAAAGGCCCCCGTGATGTTTTGACGGTTTTGATTTTGCCGTCAAGATCCAGGCTTTCCGCCCCGGCCAGAAGAAATTCCGCGCCGAAGCCCTGGGCCTGCCGCCGCATGGATTCGGTAAGGGCCGCGCCGGCTGCCTTTTCCACGCCGGGATAGTTAACCACTTCGGCGGTGATCGCGATCTGTCCGCCAAAACGATCCTTTTCCACCACCAGTACCCGGTAGCGGGCGCGGGCGAGGTACAGCGCGGCGGTCAGCCCCGCGGGGCCGCCGCCTATCACAATTACGTCGTAGAGATTTTCGTTTTCCATACCTCAGTCCGTGGACAACGGCCGGCGGCCAGGCCCGCGGCGAAACCTAGAGCAGACCGACAAGGTCAAGGCTGGGTTTTAGCGTTTTGTCGCCGGGCCTCCACTTGGCGGGGCAGACCTCGTCGCCGTGTTCGGCTACAAACTGGGACGCCTGTACCCGCCGGAAAATCTCGTCGGCATTGCGTCCGATATTGCCCGCGACAACCTCGTAGGCTACGATTTTGCCTTCGGGACTGACGATAAAATCTCCCCGTTCGGCCAAACCGCTCTCCTCGATCATCACCCCAAAATCCCGGGCCAGAATGCCGGTGGGATCGGCGAGCATTGGATAACGGATCTTTTGAATCGTTTTGGAAATGTCATGCCAGGCCTTGTGGACAAAGTGGGTGTCGCAGGAAACCGAATATATTTCGCAGCCGATAGCCTTGAAATCATCGTACTTTTCCGCAAGGTCTTCCAGTTCCGTGGGGCAGACAAACGTAAAGTCCGCCGGGTAAAAGAAAAAGATGTTCCACTTACCCAGGATATCGGCCCTGGTTACGGTTTTGAACGCATTGTCGTGAAAAGCCTGGACGGAAAAATCGCCGACTTCCTTTTGAATCATGGACATAAAATACCTCCTTAATGGATATGTTGAACCAATCCCAAAAACTGAAGTTTTGGGAAAGCCCCGGTTGTAACCGTTTTATATAAGTTAGCTATAGCTAACTTACGGTCAGTATACCGGTTTCGCAAATGCCTGTCAAGCAAATTTGCGAAAAGAAAGATCGACGCTGTTTCAAAACTTCAGTACTGAAGCAGCGTCGATCTATACAAAAAAATCCCTCCCGCCGGAACGGATCTTTTCTACATTGTCCGCCGTTCTTGTCCGTATCTTTTCATTGCCGATCCCCGGAATTTCCCGGCTGATGGTAGCCGCGGCCTTTTGTTTGAAGGGAACGTCGCCGTAGTCCATCGAGTATTCACAGAGGGTCATCAACGCGTTGGGCAGGCAGACGTTTTTAATCTGCCCCGACTTGGCCAGGCTCATAAAACGGTCTCCGGTACGGCCGTTCCGGTAACAGGCGGTACAAAAACTCGGGATATAGCCGTCGTCCATAAGCTCTGTGATAATTTCCAGGGCGCTCCGCTCGTCGTTTACAAAAAACTGCGGATTACTGGCTTCCTTTTTTTCCCGTTTTGCGTAGCCCCCCACCTCGGTACTGGATCCCGCGCTGATCTGGGAGATTCCCAGTTTAAGCAGCTTTTTCCGCATTTCGTGACTTTCCCTGGTAGAGAGGATCATTCCCGTAAACGGTACGGCCAGGCGGATCACGGCGACGAGTTTTTCAAAAACGGCGTCGCTTACAAGGTGGGGAAAATCCGCCATATTCATGCCTTTGGCCGGACAGAGCCGCGGGACTGAAATCGTGTGAAAGCCTACGTTAAATTTTTCTTCAAGGTGTTCGTTGTGTATCATCAGGGCCAGAACCTCAAAATACGGATCGGCCAGGCCGAACAGGACCCCGCCGCCCACGTCGTCGATTCCCGCTTCGTGGGCCCGGTCAAAGGCCGTTAGATGCCAGGCGTAATTTTTTTTGGGCCCGGCAATATGGACCTTGTCGTAGGTAGGCTCGTGGTAGGTTTCCTGGAAAAGGATATACGTGCCGATTCCGACATCCTTGAGTTTCCCGTAATTTTCTACCGTGGTGGCGGCTATGTTTACGTTGATCCGCCTGATTTCCCCGTTTTTAAACTTCATGCCGTAGATGGCATGCATACATTCAAGAATGTAATCGATGGGACACTCCCTGTCGTGTTCCCCGGCTTCCAGGGCAATACGTTTGTGGCCCATCTCTTCGAGGATTTTGATTTCCTCCCGCACTTCATCCATCGTGAGTTTGTTCCGCCGGAAGCCATGACCGCAGTTATAGCTGCAATACACGCAGCGGTTGAC
Organism: Treponema sp.; assembly: GCA_031257595.1. Taxonomy (GTDB): domain Bacteria; phylum Spirochaetota; class Spirochaetia; order Treponematales; family Breznakiellaceae; genus JAIROH01. Next base: position 7,694 of record JAIROH010000124.1, read on the forward strand.
ACAGTAATCACTTACATAAAGGGGAGCGAACAGGACGATACGGTTTCCGTAAATACGCTGTTTGATTTTCCACGCTATCGAAAAGATCCGTTTAAGATGATCGGGATTGTCCGTTAC
>JAIROH010000017.1 GCA_031257595.1 Treponema sp.
AAAAATGGCGCAACGCCCGTAAAATGCCCCGGCTGATACGGATCTACCGTTCCCCGGATTTGGTGGACGATTCCAAAATACGTTCCATACTGGACGACGCCAAGGCGCAGAACATGGTCCGGGCGGCGGTAATTTCCAGTTCCGGTTTTACCGGTTCCGCCCTGGAATACGCCGAATCCCGCTCTGTGGAGCTGTTCAACAAAGACAAACTCCAGTCCCTTTTGCGGCAGATATAGCCGGTAATGAAGATACTCTGCGTTTCAGACCAAATTGATCCGGTTGTTTATTCATCTTCAATTAAAACCCGTTACCGGGACGTGGACATGGTACTCTGTGCCGGCGACCTTCCTCTGGATTACCTTGACTTTATCGTCTCAAGCCTCAACTGTCCCCTGCTCTTTGTGTACGGCAACCACAACCTCGAAGGTTATGAAAATTACGAAAAGCATCCGGGCAATTCGGGGCTTACCCACATGGGTTCCGGAATCAGACGGGAATGCGGTCTTGCCGTCGCCGGTCTCGGCGGGTCGATGTGGTACAACGGCGGGAAAAACCAGTATTCGGAGACGGCGATGTTTTTCAAAATAATCAAGCTTGTTCCGTCGCTCATTATCAACCGGGTCTTTCGGGGACGCTGGCTTGATATACTCCTTACCCACGCTTCGCCACGGGGAATACACGACCGGGAAGATCCCTGCCACCGGGGTTTTAAATGTTTTCTGTGGTTTATGAAAACCTTTAAACCCCGTTACCTTGTTCACGGCCATATTCATCTTTACGATCTTTCAAGCGTACGAAGTACCGTATACGGGGAAACCTTGGTAATAAACGCCTACAGCCATTATCTTTTAAGTACGGAAGAAAACCATGCGGGAAACGATAAAAAATCAGGCGGCTGAGAATTTTTCCAGGGCCCGTTCCAAAGAAGTTTTTCAGCGGATCATGTATTTTCTGAACACCGACAGAATCAAGCTGCTTTCACTTAACGACGTAAAGGAAATACTCAAACCGAAAAGCGAAACCTATAGAGGAATGCAGGCGGTGCCGATATCGCTCATCGTGGGAAGCGAAGGCCGTTACAGGGATTTCAACAAGTACTTTCTTCCCAGGTCGGAACACCTGCGGCCCCGCTGGGAACGGGTAGACGAAGCCCGGCTCAGCGACATTACACTGCCGCCGATACAGCTTTATGAAATCGGGGGAGTGTATTTTGTCAGGGACGGAAACCACCGGGTGTCGGTCGCGAAAACCCAGGGAGTGGAGAATGTCGACGCGGAGGTGATAAGCCTTTCCACGGAAATAAGCATAAATCCGTCGATGACCGTAGACGATCTGCGCAAAGCCCTTGTCGTCTATGAAAAAAAGAATTTTTTTGAAAAAACGGAATTTGGAAAAATCACCGGCTGCAGCAGCCTTGATTTCACCATGCCCGGCAGCTACGACATAATCTACAATCATATCCTGGTTCACAAATATTTTCTTAACCAGAAACAGTCAGGCGAAATTCCCTTTGACAGGGCGGTTCTTTCCTGGTTTGACAATGTGTACAGGCCGATTACGGACATCATCACCAAAGAAAACCTCTGCGGGCAGTTTCCGGGAAGAACCCCGAGCGACCTCTATGTGTGGATCGTCAAACACTGGGATCTGCTGAAAAAAAAATACGGAATACACTACAGCATTCTCGACGCCGTACGGGACTTTGGAACCAAATACGGCCGCCGGAATTTTTCCGCCTTGATTCTATCCCTTGCAAAAGGTATCTTTGGGAAGAGGTAATGTAATGGCTGTACTTTCAATACAATCCCATGTCGCATACGGACACGCCGGAAACAGCGCCGCGGTTTTTCCCCTTCAGCGCCTGGGCCGGGAGGTCTGGGCGGTACATACGGTTGAATTCTCAAACCACACGGGTTACAAGGCATGGCGAGGCAAGGTGCTTGGCGCTTCGCTGGTAAAAGAAATTGTCCTTGGACTGGAAGAGCGGGGAATTCTGGAAAACTGCGAGGCGGTGCTTTCCGGCTATTTGGGAGACGCTTCCATAGGCAGGGCCATTCTCGGCGCGGTAAAGCGGGTGCGTTCCGCGGCGCCGAATGCCCTCTACTGCTGCGATCCCGTCATGGGAGACGTGGGCAGGGGGTTTTACGTAAGCCCCGACATTCCCGACATGTTCAGGCGTGAAGTGGTTCCCCTGGCGGATATTATTACCCCGAACCAGTTTGAGCTTGAAGCCCTTACGGGAATCAAAACCGCGGATCTTGACGGCGCGGTCAAGGCGATAGAGGCCCTCCATAAAGCGGGGCCGAAAGTGGTATTGGTAACCAGTTACCGGCGGGGCCAGGTCTCAGGCGCCCTTGACGGTTCAGAGGATTCCTCCGCCGCGGAAACCACGGATCCCGCCGGAGACAAAACCGCCGTTAAAAAAGGAACCCCGGTTTCCGCCGGGACTCAAAGCAATGAAATTGAAATGCTTGTTTCAAACGGCAGGGAAATCTACAGTGTGCGTACCCCGGAGCTGTACTTTGAAGGTCTTTCGATGATGGCGGGTTCCGGCGATCTTACCACGGCGGTATTTCTTTCCCGCTACCTTGAAACCGGGGATATATGCCGTACCCTGGAACTGACCGCGTCGTCGGTTTACGGCATCATAGAGGCAACTCACGCGGCGCAAAGCCGGGAAATCGTTATTGTCGCCGCCCAGGAAGAACTGGTTCACCCTTCCCGGAATTTTACGGCGGAAAAGCTTTAGTGTTCTGTCCAAAACGTGTTTTAATAGAACCGTATTTTGTAGGTAAAAGCTTACTTTTGCAATGTTGGCTAATGCAAAGGATAAATATTGTTAAGCCCCTGCGCCGCGGGGCATTTGGCAGGCACACTTACAAAAAAGTATCGTGGGGTGGCGGCGCAATGTGCTTTCAGCACATTGCAGCGGAGTTTTGCCTATGGCAAAACTCCTCCGTGCATTACCTGAAGTTTCCGCAAAGCGGAAACTCCGCCGCAATCCGGCGTAGCCGGATTGCGCAGCGCTCCGGACTTGTTCCGGGGCGGGTTTTTGCGGACAGGCCCCCCGGCTTTTTTGTGTGCCTGCCTCGATAATCAACGGTGCAGGGGGATTAGCCTTTTATGCGATTTGATTTGGACAAAGTGCCGGCCATGCACGCGCTGTTCCATCAAGCGCCCTATACCCGCTTTATGGAATTTATTGCGCAAGACGCCGACCGCCGTTCCGTACTTTGTTCAACACTTGAAGAAACGGGTCTTGATTTCGCGGAAATTACCCTGGGAAAAAACAGGCACATCGCCGTTTTTCCCCAGGGAAAGAAGGCGGCTTTTTCCGGAACGGTTCTTACCGCCCACTACGACAGGGCCGAAGGCAGCCCCGGCGCCAATGACAACGGCGCCGCGGTATTCATGCTCGTTGACGCCGCGATGGGTTTTCACAAGGCCAAAAATGAAAACGGAAACGAATCGCCGCCGGTTATTTTTTTTACCGATAAAGAAGAGTTAAAAACGGGCGAAACGCTGGAAGAACAGGGCGCCTATGCCCTGGCTTTTTACCTTAAAGAAAACCGCCTTGACGGAAAAATTTTTACATTTGACGCCTGCGGATCGGGGGATACGCTGATCATCTCCACGGCGGCGGACACCCTGATGCGGGACGCCGCCGGTTCCCGTACCGCGGCGTTCCGCCGGCGCGTACGGGAACTCAGGACAACGGCTCTGGAAGCGGCCAGGGCCGCGGCCATCAAAAAAGTCCTCCTCCTGCCCACGCCGTTTTCCGACGACGCGGGCTTTTTCAGGGCGGGACTCTGCGCCCAGACGATCACCGTTCTTCCCGCCGGGGAAGCGGCGGCCTTTTCCGCCCTGGTTCGCAGGCAGGGCGGCTTCATGCAAAACGGCGGCGCCGAACAAATCGCCGGCGGCGGACAAAGCGGCGCCGCCCGGTCGCTGCTTTCAAGCGCCGTTCCCCCGCCCGGGGACAGGCGGCTTATCCCCGAAACATGGCGAAGCCTTAACGGCCCCGGCGACAGCCATATCCGGCTGACGACGGAACACTGGAAAAAAATCGTAGCGTTTGCCGGGGCGCTGGGGCGATAGTAGGCTGACAAAAGCAAAAACGGCGGGGAGGGTTACCATTCCCTTACATGGTACTTGCCTTCCGGTTTAATGATGTTAAACGTGTCGCCCGAAGGTACCACCACAAAAAAACCCGCCTTTAAGGCATAGTTCTTTACCGAATCGCCGGTAACTACCCCCGCGACTGCTCCCAAATATTTCCGGTTGTCTTTGTGCAAATCGGCGTATTTCCGCAGTTTTTCCATACGTTTTACATGATCGTCTACGTCTTTTGTGGTCGGAGTGGCTTTAATCTCCACAATCATGACTTTGTCGCCGTTTTGTAAAAAAGCGTCAACCTCTACAAAGATTTTGTTTTTCTCGTCTTTTATTTCCGTGTTTTTATGGGCAACTTCAAACGTAAAATCAAGATCCTTGAATTTAGCCAAAAGATTGGGCACGACCATGTGTTCTACCATGTCCCCGAACCTGTTTGTCAATTCACCGACCTTTTTATCGGTCTCTTTTATTTGCTGACCTGTTTCCTATATACCTATTATATACTGCATTTTGTCCGGTAACGGAAAGCGCGACGGCTCACGCTTCTTTTACCAGGTAGCCGGTTATTTCGCCGATAAACAGCCGGTGATAATCCTTTAGTGGATAATGAAGCGTGTCGATACCCGGATCCAGAAAACGGGACGGATCAAAGTCGTGGGTGTAGAGTTTGCGGCACACGATGACTTCTTTTGCTTCCGTAAAGCCGATGGCGCCGTTGGGGAATACAATCGGGCTAAGTTCCGCTTTGGCGGCCTTATCGGTGTCCCGGCCGGAATCCGCCCCGCAGATGTTCAGGGCCTGGCGAAAGGCGGGGCCAAAAAACGAAAGGCTGAAGATCCCGGAAGCGTTGACAAAACCCAGCGTATGACGGGTTTTTCTGATATAAATCTGGGCTATGTTTTTTTGCCACAATACGCCAAGGCAGCCCCAGGAAGCGGTCATCGTGTTCCAGGCGCCCTTGTCGGAAGAAACGTCTCCGGCGCTTATCAGCATCCAGTCCGCTCCTATCCGCGCAAACGGACTGCCGGGAAATTCCTCTATCCGTTTGCTTTTCCATTCATCGCCTGCCGGAATTACTTCTTTCTGTCTCATTTTTTACCCTCCTGTTGTCTTGTTTGAAGTGTTCCCAAAAACTTTAGTTTTTGGGAACACTTCAGCTGCATTTCGTATGTCCGCTTTACAAGCCGAGCAGTTTACCGTACTCGTCCAGGGCGCTGTCGCCGGTTCCGCCGCCGGAAACGCCGGAAAGCACTTTTTTGGTCAGTATTTTGCCAAGCTGAACCCCTTCCTGATCAAAACTGTTGAGGTTCCACACAAAACCCTGAAACATCACTTTGTTTTCAAAATGAGCCAGGAGGCTTCCCAGGGCCGCGGGGCCAAGCTGTTTTCCGTGGATGAGGCTTGAAGGTCTTCCTCCGGGGAAATACTTGTTCCGGTTTGGATCGTCTTTACCTTTGGCAAAGGCGACTATCTGGGCGGCAAGGTTCGCGTTAAGTTTGGTTTGGCTTACCGAACCCTCCACTTCCACATCATCGTTCCGCTGGCTTTCGGTAAAGCCCGCGAACTGGAGCGGAACGATGTCCGTGCCCTGGTGGAGCAGTTGGTAAAACGAATGCTGGCCGTTGGTTCCCGGCTCGCCGAAAACCACGGGCCCTGTGGCATAAGCTACCGGTTCGCCGTTCCGGTTAACCTGTTTGCCGTTGGATTCCATATCAAGCTGCTGAAGGTGGGCCGGAAAACGGGAAAGGGCTTGGCTGTAGGGTAGCACCGCCGTGGCGGGATAGCCCAAAAAGTTTCGTTCCCATACGCCGAGCAGGGCGTCGAGCAGGGCGGCGTTTTTTGCAATGTCCGTTTCGAGGGCAAGTTTGTCGGCCTCGTGGGCGCCGGAAAGAAATTCTTTGAAGGTTTCCGGACCAAAGGCCAGGGACAGGATTACGCCCCCAACCGCGGAAGAAGACGAATAACGGCCGCCGATAAAATCGTCTATATAGAAAGAGTCAAGGTACGCGGGATTATGGGCCAGGGGACTTGTTTCGCTGGTAACGGCGACAATATGCCTGCCCGGATCAAGTCCCGCCTTTTTAAGCTTGCCTTTGACAAAAAGTTCATTGGCCAGGGTTTCCTGGGTTGTGCCGCTTTTGGACACAAGAACGAATACCGTTTCTTCCATATTGAGACCCGCCGTAACGGCCGAAGCGTCATCCGGATCCACATTGGAAATAAAGGCGGCGTCGAGCTTTTTCTTTTTCCGCGCTGCGGCCCAGTTATCAAGGGCCAGATACAAAGCCCGGGGACCGAGGTCCGATCCGCCGATGCCTATCTGAACCACATGTTTGAAGGCCTTTCCCGAGGCGCCCGCGATTTTCCCTGAACGGACGTTTTCCGCAAAGGCGGAAAAACGCCCCAGCTCGGCACGGTAAAATTCTCCCAGATCCCTGCCGTTGTGAACGACCGCCTTACCCAACTGCCCCCGAAGGAGATGGTGAAGCACCTTGCGGCCTTCGCCGGTATTCATCGTCTCTCCGTTTAAAAGGGCCTTGTATTTGTCGACAAGTTCCTGCTCACCGGCAAGGGCCGCAAGGGCGGCGATTACCTCGCTGTTCGCGGCCTTGGCGGCCCAATTGTAGGAAAGTCCGCCCGCCATGGGAACCGAGCAGGAACGAACACGGGCGGCGTCCAGACTGTCGTAGACAATTTTTTTTTCTTTCAATGAAAGGATTTTTTTATAGCTTTCGGTTTTATCAAGATTGGTATAATTCATTTTTTCTCCTTGCGTTTTTTACCGCCGCTTTTTTAAAATGAGGCTGTTCCAAAACTTCAGTTTTTGGAACAGCAACCTTATCTGTAGTATACATCATCAATGTGTGCTTGTCAGGTTTGTTTTACAACGGATAATTCATCATGTTTTGGCACTATTGCTGTTACAGGCGTATTGCTTGTTGATCTGAACGGATATAACGGAGTATACTTTAATGTGGCTTTTCCAGCCATCGGAGGAACAATGGGAGATATTGTGTATATTGACCAGGAAGACGGTAAAAAGCGCGTTATGAACAACGCGAAACTCTATGCCAAGCTTCTCACCAAATTCAGGGACGAAACGAAAATTGAGCCGATTTTTACCGCCCTTGACGGGGGCAATTACGAAGAAGCCCAGGGACTGACCCATACAATCAAGGGCATAACGGCGAATCTTTCCATCAAAGAACTTAACCTTCGTATCCAGGAGCTGGAGGCGCAGATTAAGGCAAAGGATGTTAAAAACGAAACAATAGAGGCGGTCAAGGCCGCCTTTGCCGAAACGATGGCGCGGATTGACAAGGTTATCGCCGAAAATGTCTAACAGTAAAGTTCCTGTCGTATTGGTGGTTGACGATGTAGAGATGAACCGCCTCATACTGGAGGAGATTCTTAAAAACGATTATTCGATCCTTACCGCGGAAAACGGGAAAAAAGCGCTTGGAGTACTGCAGAACGCGGCGGTACTGCCAAAGATAATCCTTCTTGACGTGTTTATGCCGGAAATGAACGGATACGAGTTTCTTGAAATCATGAAGGCGGATGAATCCTTTAAAAGGATTCCGGTGATCTTTATCACTACTTCGGATTCGGAAAGCGAAGCCCTTTCCGCCGGGGCGGTGGATTTTATATCCAAGCCCTTCCTGCCGGAAATCGTTAAACTCCGGGTAAAGAACCAGGTGGAGCTGAAAAACTACAGCGACAATCTGGAAGAAATGGTCGCGGAAAAAACCGCGGAGGCTACCTCGACGCTGGACAATACTCTCCAGGCTATCGCGAACATCATAGAATACCGTAACCTGGAATCGGGGAGCCATGTAAAACGCACCCAGTTTTTTTGTAAAGCCCTTATTGACTACCTTATCGAAACCAATTCCGTCTATGCCGAAGAGCTTAAGGCAAACGAGCCGGATATCATCGTCAAGGCAATGGCCCTCCACGATGTCGGAAAGATCGGCATACCCGACAAAATACTGCTTAAACCCGGCAAGCTTGATCAGGAAGAGTACGAGGTTATGAAAACCCATACCACGGTAGGAAAGAACATCATCGAGGAAATGATGAGGGCCGTTAAGGATGAGGATTCCACCTATCTGCGGCATTGTCTTGATATTGCCTACTGCCACCACGAACGTTACGACGGCAAAGGCTACCCCCGGGGTCTCAAGGGAACCGAAATTCCCCTGGCGGCGCGTCTTGCGTCCCTGGCCGATGTATACGACGCCCTGGCATGCGCCCGTGTGTACAAGGCCGCCTTTTCCTATGAGGAAACAATCAAGATTATAAGCGAAGGCAGGGGTACCCAGTTTGATCCTGTCCTTACCGATGCGGTTATAGCCATCCAGGATCGTTTCAGGGAAATTTCCCAGCAATATAAGTAGAGTTTCGGCGGGCTGCGTTACGCCTCCAGTGTTCTGTAAAATACAGATCATATACAGACCGTATTCAACAGATAAAACTCTACTCTTGTAGTTTTGGCTAAATCAAAGAACGGATATTGTCAACGGAGCAGTGCTCCGAGTTCGCGTCGCCGGGATTTTGGCAGGTACACCTGCAAAAAAGTATCGCGGGGTGGCCGCAAAACCTGACCCGGACTTGTCCGGGGCGGGTTTTTGCGGACAGGGCCCCAAACTTTTTTGTGTGCCTGCCTCGATAATCAGCGACGCGGACGCAAGCTGTCATTATGGCATTTGATTTTGCCGGAACACCAGGCCGGGGTTCAGCCCTGTCGCGCGTATCCTGCGCGCTTTTCCTCCCTTTGGTCGGCGGGCTGAACCCTTCGACTCCCGTATTGACCGACAGTGTATAAATTTTTTTGGAGGTGGCGGGAGTCGAACCCGCGTCCTAATACGCGAAATACAGGCCTCTACAGGTTTAGCCGTTTATTGGATTGTCGGGATCGGCTTGGCTAAGCGGCGCGCGGCCCATCCGTATTCCGGGAATTTCTCGCCTCACCCCGTCCGGAACCGGAGATCGGCCAGCCTTGATTGCAACGCGGAAGTCCTTCCTCAAGGCGGCGGAAGGGTTCCACGCGGTTACGCAGCTAAGGCGTAATCGTAACTGTCGTTGTTGGCAGTTAAATTTTTGCCCAATCAGGAGATGGGCGCTCCACCTGCAGCCTGTACCCCGAACCGTACCAGTCGAAACCGGTACACCCCCGGAGCAACAGAGACTTTTCACAAAGCCTCTGTTACATTACATAAGGATAGTATACTTCCGGGTATGCGGTCAAATCAACTATCCGCAAAGACAGTCAGCGCGGGGTGTCTGCAGGGCTCCTGCATTTACTTTTTCAACAAAACTACAAAGTTAACGAAGTCAAAAAAGTTCCGGTACAAAGCCTCGTTTTTCTCCGTCCTTCTTTTTTCTGATTGACCGCGAAAGCGGTCTCCCCTTCGACTTGGCGGTTAAAAATTCTTCAAATTCCGGTAACTTCGCAACGATTGGAAAGTAAACGCCGATGCCCTGTGTTGAAACATACCTTTCTTGAACATGTTCCTCCAAATAGGGTATAGTTCCCTACAATGTTTAAGGCTGTTGAACTTGAAAAGGCGTACAATCCCCGGCATTTTGAGGACGCCATCTACCGGCGCTGGAAAGAATCGGGGGCGTTTAAGCCCCATGGGGAAAGCGAAAGTTTTACGATTGTCATTCCGCCGCCGAATGTAACCGGAGTGCTTCACCTGGGCCATGGGCTCAACAATTCCCTCCAGGATATCATCATCCGCTTTCACCGCATGAGGGGCGAGAATACCCTGTGGGTGCCGGGCACCGATCACGCCGGTATCGCGACGCAGAACGTTGTCGAAAAGAAGCTCCGGGCAAAGGGGATCAACCGCCGTGACATGGAGCGGGAAAAATTTATTGAAGAAACATGGAAGGTCAAGAACGAACACCACGAGATCATTTCACGCCAGCTTGCCCGTATCGGCGCGTCGGTGGATTGGTCCCGGGAACGCTTTACCCTTGACGAAGGCCTTTCGAAGGCCGTGCGTGAGGTGTTTGTTACGCTATACGAGCGGGATCTTCTGTATAAGGGCAATTACCTCGTGAACTGGTGTTGTTCCTGCGGGACGGCCCTTTCCGATGATGAAGTGGATCACGAGGATACGCCGGGGAAGATGTACCATATCCGTTATCCGGTCGTGGGCGGCGGCTTTATCGAGCTTGCCACGACAAGGCCCGAGACGATGCTTGGGGATACCGCCGTCGCGGTTCATCCCGACGA
>JAIROH010000153.1 GCA_031257595.1 Treponema sp.
TATCTGGAAAGGGGATGCATCGTAAATTTTTCAAGGGTTATCTCCCCGGCCATGTACTCGGGAAGCCTTGGCCGGTAATAAAACGGATGGGTTTCCCGTGTAAAGATTGTAACGCTTCCTTCTTTATCACGGGCGCGGATCTGTTCAACAGCCGAAGCTCCGGCAACGCCGTTTCCGATTATCACATAACGTTTCATGTTACACTCCTTTTTTGTTTTTCACCGCCGGTATTTTCCGTTTATCGTTTTTCAAGTTCCGCGTTAAGCGCGGCGATGGTTTTTTGCTGGGTATCTATGGTTTGGGCATAGGCCGTGTTCTGGGCGCGGAGGCTTTCTATCTGCCGTTCCCGTTCCGCTATTGTCTGCAGATTGCCGGCGTTTCGTGTTTGAAGCTCGGCTATATTTTTCTGCAGTTCGGCAAGGCTCTGTTCCTGGGCCTCCAATGCCCTGTCCTTTTCCGCAATCGCGGCGGCCTGTTCGGCCAGGTCTTTTTCAGCGATAGAAGCGGCCTGCTGCCGCAAAGCCGTTTCCGCCTGGCTCCCCTCAGCGGTGTCCGGCGCCGGAACCCCGGCGGATACGGTAGACGCCTGGCGGCCCGGCGCAAGGGCAACCAGGGCCGAAAGGGCGGAGACCGCGGCAAGATCGCTTTCACGCCTGGCCTGGACGCTCCGCAGCGTTTGGAACGAAGGCGTCGCAAGAAATTCCCTCAGCCCGGCAAGCGTTTCGGAAGCTTCTTTATATTGGCCGGCCTGAATCTCGCGCCCCACGGCGGCAAAATAGGCGCCGAGCTGCTTTTCCACCAGGGCCGATTTTTCCTGATCCCCGGAAAGTTTGGCAAGCTCTTCCCTGGCGGCCTGAATTTCGGCGCGGCTTCGGGCGGAAAGGTTTTCAAGGGCGCCCTGCTGTTCCTCAAGCCGCGCGTTAAGGGCCGCTTCCCGCTCGCGGGCTTCAGCGAGAATTTGCGCCCGTTCGCTTTGAAGGCCCAGGAGGTTCTGGCGGTATTGATCCTGCTGCAGGTGAAGTTCCGACATCGCCGCGCGCTGTTCGTCGGTAAGGGCCTCTAGGGAATCAAGCCGGGCAAGCTCCGCGTCTACTTCGGCAATTTTTTCGTTCATCGCCTCAATGGCCGCTTCTTTTTCACTGATCTGGCGGCCGGTTTCCCTGCGTATCTCCTGGATAAGCCTGCGTTCGGTAATGCCCAGAACGGCGCCGGACTCGCGTATCTTTACTTCGCCTTCCCGCTGGAAAAAGATCATGAAAAAAATTCCCGCGCAAAGCAGCGCAGCGGCCGCCGCGTTTACCGCCAGCGGAAAAAAATTCCGCTTCGACGCTTCAGCTTTGGACGGCGGGCGGGAAGGCTCTATCGGCCCTCTTTGCGCGACGGCTTCGATTTGGGCGATAATTTCCTTTTGTTCTTCTTCGGAAAAAACCGCAATGCCGGTATCACTCATATTACTGTTCCTCTATTGTCTTTTTATCGCCTTTTTATCGTCCCTCTATCGTACCTCAACCTTAAGCGCTTCTTTTGCCGCAAGCCGGACACCCCCGGCCTTGAGCCCCTTGACAAGATAGTCCTGTGCCTTAAACGTTTCGCTTAACACCTTGAGCCTGGGCCTTGGTTTATAGGAAACGGTAAAACTGAATTTTGTTCTTGAGTCGCCGTGAAGAACGGTACAGCCGTCGGGAATCAAGGCATAGTCCTTGTTCATGATCCAGCCTTCAATCGTAAAACGCTTGATGCAGGGAAAGCCGGTTTTTGCTTCCTTGTAGATCAGGGTAAAGACGATAGAAGACAGGGCTTCCTTGTCGGCAAGCCCGATGTACCACGCGTTAAGCCCGACAAAGGCTTTTTCCGGAATGTCCGTTACCGACCAGACGCCGTTGTTTCGTATAACAAGGATTCTGTCAAACGGGGAAAGTTCGGCGACGGTTTCGCCTGACACGGAACTGCCCAGGTAACCGGTTGCCCTGTCGTACTTGAGCTGCACGTCTTTTCTTACCACTTCCTTGACATCGATTTTCCCGAAACTTCCGATTTTGCTTCTTCGCTTTCCTCCGTTAAGTTCCTCGTTTGCCCTGACTTTTGCCATAATACCGTCGAGAAACTTTATCGCATAGGCGGTAATGTTTTTAAGATGGCCGTTGATCTCCTTGATCCGGGCTTTTATCTGCTCCATCTCTTCATGGGCTTTGTTGATGTCGTAAAGGGATATCCGCCTGATCGGGATCCGCAGCAGATGTTCCACGTCTTCGGGACTGACCGCCGCCGGGGCGATTTCCCTGAGGAAAGGCTTAAAACCCGAAATAACCGCGTCGGTAACGCCCTTGGCGGTCTTCATTTTTTCAATACCCTTGTATATCCGTTCTTCAATAAAAATCCGTTCCAGGGTCCGCAGGTGAAGCTTGTCAAGGAGCTCCTTTTTTTCAAGCTCCAGTTCTTTGGTAAGAACCTTGACAAGCTGTTTGGCGTGATACTTTATCACCTCCGTAACGGTCATGATGCGGGGAAGACCGTCGCGGATCACCAAAAGATTTACCGATATGGACTGTTCACATTCGGTAAACGCGTAAAGGGCGTCGACGGTTTCTTCCGAATACACTCCGCGGGCAAGCTTTATCTCAATCTCGACCCGATCGGTGGTAAAATCGTTCATCGACTGAATCTTGATCCGGCCGGCCTTTGCGGCGCTTTCTATGCTTGTCATAACGCTTTCCGTTGTGGAGCCGAAGGGCAGTTCCCGGATCACAATGCGTTTGGGATCCGAGGTATCAAGTTTTGCCCTGACCCTGATCTTGCCGCCGCCGTCACGGTAATCGGAAACATCGATAAAGCCGCCTGTGGGAAAGTCCGGGAAAAGCTGAAATTTATCGCCCTTTAAAGAGGCCTTTTCCGCTTCAAGCGTTTCAATAACGTTATGGGGAAGGATCTTTGTCGACATGCCGACGGCAATTCCTTCGGCGCCCATAACAAGGACAACGGGAATCTTCGCGGGGAACAGCACCGGCTCTTTGTTGCGGCCGTCGTAGGAATCCACATAGGGGGTAAGTTTTGGATTGTAAAAAATTTCCTTCGCGAGGGGAGTCGTCCGGCATTCAATGTACCTGGACGCCGAAGCTTCGTCGCCGGTAAAGATGTTGCCAAAATTTCCCTGCCTGTCGATAAACAGATCTTTGTTTGCCAGAACCACAAGGGCGCTCCCTATGGAGGCGTCCCCGTGGGGGTGATACTTCATACAGTGACCCACGACGTTGGCAACCTTGTGGAATTTACCGTCGTCCATTTCAAAAAGGGAATGAAGTATCCGCCGCTGCACCGGCTTAAGCCCGTCTTCAAGATCGGGAATGGCCCTGTCCTTGATCACATAGGAAGCGTATTCCAGAAA
>JAIROH010000193.1 GCA_031257595.1 Treponema sp.
TCCCGAGCGTTGTTATTTTTGCAAGAAAAAAGAATTTGCCGCGATACAAAAAGCCGCCGAAAAACGGGGCGTTGCGGCCGTACTGGACGGCTCCAACATCGACGACCTTGGAGATTACAGGCCCGGACTCAAAGCCCTGGAAGAACTTGGGATAACAAGCCCCCTGCGGGAAGCGGGTCTTGCCAAAAACGACATCCGGGAACTTTCCCGCCGTTTCGCGCTTCCCACCTGGGACAAGCCGGCGTTTGCGTGCCTCGCGTCCCGTATCCCCTACGGTGAAACAATCAGCAAAGAAAAACTTTCCCGTGTTGAAAAAGCGGAAACCGTTCTCCGGGACTTTGGGTTTCGCCAGTTCCGGGTACGATCCCATCACGATATCGCCCGTATCGAAGCCGCCCCGGAGGAGCGGAAAAAATTTTTTGACGAAGCTGCCCTTGATTTTCTTTCCCAAAACATCAAGGCCGCCGGATTCCTGTATGTCGCCTTTGAACTTGAAGGCTACAGCAGCGGAAGTCTTAACCGCGCGATCCAAAAAACAGCCGGAGAAAGCGCCGGAAAACCGTTGGTTGACCGGTGAAAAACAACCCTCCCAATGCGACGATCAGTTCAGCGGGGGGATCAGTAAAACACATCATAAGGAGCATGACGATGAAGACTTTGCATTTCGACTGCTTTGCCGGTATTTCCGGCGACATGACCCTTGGCGCGCTTGTGGATCTCGGAGCGGATCCCGCGCTGCTTCTCACGGAGCTGGAAAAACTCAACCTGAGCGGGTGGAAGCTTGAGTTTGTCAGCGACGAACGAAGCGGCATCACCGGAACCAGGGCCCTCGTGGAGATTGAAGGATGTGATGAAGATCACGGGCATCATCACGAAGACCGGTACGAACATCATCATGGGTATCAGGATGATTACCATGACGATCATTGTGAACATCACGAACATCATCATGAAAACCAACACGAACATCACCATGATGATTCGTGTGATCATGAAGATCGGCCCGCTTATCACCATCATCACCGAAACTGGAAAGACATCCGCTGCATTATTGAAAATTCTTCGATACAGGAAGGGGCAAAAAAACGCGCGCTGGATATTTTTTCGCGGATTGCAAAGGCCGAATCCGGGGTTCACGGAGTTCCGGTTGACGAGGTTACGTTTCACGAGGTCGGTGCGCTGGATTCGATCATCGACATTGTGGGAACCGCCGTCTGCCTTGACATGCTTGCCCCGGAACGAATCACCGCGGGAATGGTGGAACTTGGCGGCGGTACGGTGCGCTGCGCCCACGGGGAACTGCCGGTGCCCGCCCCCGCCACGCTGATCCTGTGTCGGGGCATGCCGGTTCATACCGGGGGCTTTAACCGGGAAATGACTACTCCTACGGGGGCGGCAATTCTCGCTTCCCAGGTTGACGAGTTTGTGTTCGAGGCTTCTTTTACGGAATTAAAGACCGGATACGGTATCGGCGCGCGAAAACTCGACAAGCCCAATGTGCTGAGGGTTTCCTGGCGGGAAATCGAGGAGCTTCACCATCAGTTGGATGAGACGCTCCGGCAGGGGTTTCGGGGAGAAGCGGATCCGGCGGGACAGGGGATGAAAAGTCCCGAAGACATCGGCAAATGCGTCGTGCTTGAAACCAACATTGACGACATGACCGGCGAAGAGATGGGCTTTCTTATGGAATGTCTTTACAGCGAAGGCGCCCGGGACGTACTTTTCATCCCCTGCGTTATGAAAAAAGGCCGGCCCGGTACCCTGGTTTCGGTACTTTGTCCGCCTTCAAAATGCGATGCCCTACGGAACGTTATGTTCACGATGTCCAAAACAATCGGACTGCGGGAAATCCCCGCCCGCTGTTTTGCCCTCAAGCGTGAGGAAGAAAACCTTTCCGGCGAATACGGCGGAAGAAAAAAAACCGTGTACTACCACGGCGAAAAACTTCGGGACAAGATTGAATTTGAATCCAGGGCGGAACTTGCGCGAAAAAAAGGCATTTCGCTATGGGAAGCGGAGGAGTTACTCAGGAAATGAACATGGACTTTGCCTGCCTTGACGATGGACGGCGCGAACGAACCGGCTATCCTGAAGCGGTGTATTGCAGGGGCAAGACAGCGGAACAGGCTATGGCGATCATAGCGTCGATGCGGGCAAAGGATATTCCCGTCCTGGCCACAGGCGCCGAAAAGGACCTGGCGGATCGCGTGGAAAAGCTCTACGGCGGGGTAAGCTACGATCCGCTTTCAAAAGTACTTTCGCTGGGCGGCCCCTGCGTCCCGCCCGGACGGGAAAGCGGCGGCGGGCCTGTCGGCCTTGTCGCCGTAGCCTGCGCCGGAACTTCCGACCTGGCCGCCGCCAGGGAGGCCCTCCTGACCGCGGAATTTTACGGCAGCAAAACAGAGCTTGTCGCCGACGTGGGAATCGCCGGAATACACAGGCTGTTCGCTCGGCTTGACGATCTGCGCAGGGCCAACGTAATCGTCGCCGCGGCGGGTATGGAAGGCGCCCTCGCCGGAGTTATCGCGGGACTTGTGGCGGTTCCCGTTATCGCCCTTCCCACAAGCGTAGGCTACGGCGCTTCTTTCGGAGGCGCCGCCGCCCTCCTCGGCATGCTTAATTCCTGTTCGCCGGGGATCTCGGTGGTAAACATTGATAACGGATTCGGGGCCGGGTATCTGGCCAATCTTATAAACCAGGGTTTCTGCGGATATTCCCGCCCCGCGTCAGCGGAACCGGACGGGCAGCGTTCCCCGGAAACCCAAGAGGAGAAAAATTATGCACATGGCTGACGCGCTGCTTTCCCCGGCAGTAGGGGGAACAATGTGGGCGGTAAGCGCCGCGGCAATCGCCGTCGCGGTAAAAAAGACCGCCGGAAACAAAGACGGGCTTTCGTCCGGCGGCTTTGACGAAAAGAAAATTCCCCTTATGGGAATTATGAGCGCCTTTGTCTTTGCCGGCCAAATGATCAACTTTACGATCCCGGGAACCGGTTCCAGCGGACATATAGGCGGCGGCATTTTGCTTGCCGCCGTTCTTGGTCCGTGGCCGGCGCTTATCGCGTTGGCGTCGGTACTGATTATCCAGTGCCTTTTCTTCGCGGATGGCGGCCTTCTGGCCTATGGCTGTAATGTGTTCAACATGGGAATTTGTTCCACGCTGCTGGCGTACTATTTTATTTTCAGACCCATCGTAAAAAGATCCCTTAACGCCAAAACCATTACACTGGCGTCTATTGTTTCGGTGATCGCCGGACTCCAGCTGGGCGCTTTTTTCGTGGTTCTGGAAACCCTCGCGTCGGGAATAACGGAGCTTCCGTTCGGATTATTCACCGCCCTTATGCAGCCGATACATCTTGCCATCGGCCTTGTCGAAGGGATCGTAAGCGCCGCCGTACTCTGCTTTGTATACCGGGTCCGGCCGGAAATACTAAGCGGCGCGGCCTCGGATGCCCCGTCTCCCGTATCAACAAAAAAAGTGCTTGCGATCTTCGCCGTACTTACGCTTGTTACCGCCGGCCTTCTGTCGCTTTTCGCCTCCGCCTATCCCGACGGCCTTGAGTGGTCCATGGAAAGAACGGCCGGTACGGCGGAACTGGAACGGGAAGGCCCGGTCTACGCGGCGGCGGGCGGGTTTGTGGAGGGTACGGCCTTCATGCCCGACTACAGCTTCAAAAACGGAGAAAGCGCCGCGGGAACCTCGACCGCGGGAATTGTCGGAAGCGCCATCACGGTAATCCTTGCCGGGGGCGTCGGCTTTCTTGTCAAAGCCGCGCGGAAAAAGCCCATCCCGCAGCCGTGATAAAACCGGGAGCCGCGGGAATTACCGCGCTGGAAGAGTTCGCGTTGAAGGATTCCCCGCTGGGCAGAATTCATCCGGGAGCGAAAATCCTCGCGGCGGCCGTTTACCTTGTATGTACCGTGTCCTTTCCCGCGGCGTCTTTAAGCGGACTTGTGCCGTATCTGCTTTACCCCGCCGTACTGCTGCCCCTGGCGGACATTCCGTTAAAGGCGCTTGTCACCCGCGTTGTTCCGGCGATGCCGTTTGCCCTTATGGGGGGAATAAGCTGTATTCTTGTGATGAAGGAACCGGCGTTTGTGTTTGGCGCGCTGGTGATAAGCCGCGGCGTTCTTTCTTTCGCGGCGATTATGCTCAAGACGATCCTCTGCGTCAGCGCGGCGCTTATCCTTGCCGGCTCAACTCCGTTTCACGTACTCTGCGCCTGTCTCCGCCGCCTTCACGTTCCGGCCGTACTGTGCCTTCAGCTTGCGCTGTGTTACCGTTACATTGCCGTGCTTCTTGAAGAAGCGCAGGCAATGTACACAGCCTACATACTCCGCTCTCCCGGAAAAACGGCGGCGATGAAGGACATGGGCCCCCTTCTGGGAACCCTGCTCATCCGCAGCTTCGACAGGGCGGACAGGGTGTACAACGCGATGCGCTGCCGGGGCTTTAACGGGGGATTTTTCGCCGAACGGAAAGCGTTGAACGCGGCCGATTGGCTTTACTGCGCCGCCGTCTGCGGAGGCGTCGTGTTCCTCCGTTTTTTTAACTTCCCCCGTTTTCTGGGAACCGTCTTACAGTCCGCCTCCGGCCCGGTTTTTTGATGGCGCCCGGCCTTGAAGTTACCGGCCTTACGGTTCGTTACGGCGATTCGCCGCCGGCCCTGTCGGACGTTTCATTTTCTCTCCGGCCCGGTGAAAAAGTCGCCCTTACCGGCAACAACGGCGCGGGAAAATCGACACTGCTCCTCGCGTTGGTTGGAATACTGAAGCCCGAAAAGGGGGAAATTGTTTTTAACGGACAGAAACTCGACCGGAACAATCTCGCCGCGCTTCGGAAAAACATCGGCCTTGTCCTGCAAAATCCCGACGATCAGCTTTTTATGCCGTCCGTGTACGACGACATCGCGTTCGGCCCCCGCAGTCACGGAAAGCCGGAAGAGGAAACAAGGCAGGTGATACACGGGGTGATGGAAAAGCTCGGCATAAGCGGCCTTGAAGAACGGTTAAACGGACGCCTTTCGGGTGGCGAAAAACGCCTTGTCTCGCTGGCCGGGGTTCTTGTCATGGCGCCTGACATACTGCTCCTTGACGAACCGGCGGCGTTTCTCGATCCCCCGTCCCGCAGCCGCCTTATCGGCATACTCGCGGATCTTCCCCAGGCGATGATCCTCGCCACCCACGATCGGGATTTGGCGGAAACCCTGTGCGGCAGGGAACTGCGCCTTGAACGGGGACATCTGGATACATGACGACTTTTTTAAATTGCCATTCTGAATTCTGAAAAAACCGGCTATGTTCCGATAAAATGACCCCTTCTCAACGAATATCGAAACCGCTATACTTCCCTAAAGGAATAGTATGAGCGACGTACAAACAATAGTGAAGAACCTCCATCCCCTGGAAGTCAAAATTATTCTTCAGTATAAAAAAGGGGATGAGCTTACCATAGACAGAGTTGAATCCGGCCTTGGCCTTAAAAGCGGAAACGGGAATCAGGCCCTGTCCTGGCTTGCGGGAAAGGGCATCGTGTCGGAATTGCGGCGGGAAACAAAATGGTTTTTTGAACTTACCGAACTGGGACGGGAGTGGAAAGAAAACGGAACTCCCGAAGAACGGATGATAGAGTATGTGCGGATACAGCCGGGCCGGACAATGCCCGAAATCGCCGCGGCTCTTAAACTGGAAAACAAAGACGTGGGCAGCGCTTTCGGGGCGCTTTCCAAGCTCGGTGTGTTCGCCATGAATGACGCCAAAGGCATCGTCATGGCGCTGCCGGAAAACGAGCTGGTAAACGGCCGCCCGGCAAAA
>JAIROH010000239.1 GCA_031257595.1 Treponema sp.
GCCACCGAAAAGCTGGTCCAAACGGCGCAGGCGGCTCTGGACGCCTACATCGCGGGCTTAAATTTGAAATAGGGGGCCTGCCCCGAGAAAGCTCATTGTGAGGGCTTTTGCCTGTTTAGTGTTCTGACAAATACAGATTTCAACAGGATCGTATTCAACAGATAAAGGTCTACTCTTATTAGTTTTGGCAAAATCAAAGAGCAAATAGCGTCAAAACCCATGTCGCCGGAAGTGATACATGCGTATGCGCCCATAACCGGGATTGGCCGGACGCCTTTGTTTGGTATAAGACGGCGGCAATTCCCCTGTGAAGAGCATACGGCGTCCGTAGGTAATGGTCAGACCAGAGTCTGCGTAGGAGAAGGTGACGACCGTCTAGCTCGAACGGGGGTTGCCGCCGTCCTGTGGTAACGCAAAGGCATCCGGCGGTTTCCTGTTCAGGGCACGGGCGCATGCGCCTGCCTCGATAATCAGCGACGCGGGTGAAAGCTATCATTTTGGCGTTTGATTTTGTCAGAACACTACGCTTTTTTTTCAAAATGAGAGAATTCCATCGCGAAAGTCGCCCTTCCCTGGCTTACGCTACGGAGCGAGGTCATAAAGCCAAACATCTTCGCCATGGGGGCGGCCGCCTTTACCTCGTCGCCACCGGTTTTTGTCTCCATGTTTAACACCTGTCCGCCCCTTTGGCCAACAAGGCTTATCACATCCCCGACAAATTCCTTTGGCGAAAAAAGATCGACGGCCATAATCGGTTCAAGCAGGAACGGATCCGCCCCTCGGGCGGCTTCATCAAAACCCATGCTTGCGCAGGCTTCGTAGGCAAATTCCGTGGCGGTAAGTTCCGAATAATCGATGTCCGTAAGGGTTACCCCGATGTCGATACAGGGATAACCCAAAACAATGCCCGACGCCAAGGCTCCGTTGACGCCCCGCTCAACCGCGTCGAGGATCGGCTCGGGAACGCGGGCCCGGTTTTTTACGCCGCAGGCATAGCGGTTCCCCGATCCCCGTTTCAGGGGTTCAAGGCGCAGGGTCAGGGCGGCGGCGTTTTCTTTTCCGGCTATAACCCGGGAAAATTGTTCTGTCCGTTCCACGGTTTTCCCGATGGATTCACGGTAGGTTACCTGGGGATTTCCCACCCTGGCGGAAAGGTTGTAGTCTTTGAGGATTTTTGTTACCAGCACATCGAGGTGGAGTTCCCCCATGCCGGAAATGATAAGCTGCCCGGTTTCCTCGTTTTCCCTGGCGGTAAAGGTCGGATCTTCCCTGGAAAGGATCTCCAGAATTTCCTTGAGCCTTTCGCCTTCCGAGATGGTTTTGGGTTCCAGAGAAACCGAGATTACCGGTTCGGGGAACTGCATCTTGTCCAGCAGCACCGGCCAGCCTTCGCTCCCGACGGTGTCTCCGGTTTGGGCGGCTTTCATTCCGATAATGACGCCGATGTCCCCGGCGGCCAGCTCATCCATCGGCTCCGATTTGTTGGAATGCATGCGGAGTATCCGGTTCGCCCGTTCCCGCTTTTTCTTCCCGACATTGTAGATCGCCTGACCGCTCTTGAGGGAACCTGAATACATCCGCACATAACAAAGGCTTCCGGCTTCCCGGTCGTTTTGTATTTTGAACACCAGCCCCAGCGGAGGACCTTTGGGATCGCAGGGAATCTCAATATCTTCTTCTTTTTTTAGATGATGGGCGACGGCCGGACGGGCCTCGTCCGGGGCGGGGAGAAAATCAACCACGGCGTCGATAAGCGGCTGTACTCCTATGTTACGCCGGGAAGCCCCGGCCAGAACGGGCAGCAGCTTCCGGTCAAGGCAGGCCCTGCGCAATTCTTCCCGCAGCACGGACGCTTCTATCGTTTCCCCGGCAACGTACTTTTCCGTCACGGTATCGGAAAAAGCCGAAAGGGTGTCGATAAGGGAATCCCTCCATTTCCGCGCTTCTTCCCGTCTTTCTTCCGACACCGCTTTCCGTTCTATTGTTTCGCCCTCTGTCGAAGGATCCCAACGGAGTTCTTCCATTGTAAGGAGGTCGATGACCCCTTCAAAAGAACTTTCTTTCCCGATGGGAATTTGCAGGGCCACGGTTTCAATGGCAAGCTTTTCTTTTACATCGCGCAGAACCTGGAAAAAATCCGCGCCGGCCCTGTCCATTTTGTTTACATAGCCGATACAGGGTACATGGTAGCGCTCCGCCTGCCGCCATACCGTTTCTGTCTGGGGCTCCACTCCGTGAACGGCGTCAAAAATCGCCGCCGCCCCGTCAAGAACCCTAAGGGATCGTTCCACTTCGGCGGTAAAATCCACGTGGCCGGGAGTATCAATAATGTTGATCTGAAACCGCCTGTCGTGCCGTTTCCAGTAGGTTGTGGTAGCGGCGCTTTGAATAGTGATTCCCCGTTCCTGTTCCTGTTCCATCCAGTCCATGATTGCCTCGCCGTCGTCCACTTCACCGATCCTGTGGCTTTTGCCTGAATAAAAAAGAACGCGCTCCGTGGTGGTGGTTTTTCCGGCGTCTATGTGGGCCATAATGCCTATGTTGCGCATAAGCGAAAGAACAGACTGGACTTCCATGGGGGTATTGTAACAGTTCACAAAGGAGTATTACAATGGGCGTTTATGAAAGACTCATTATCTTATGTGTTGGTTACACCATACACAGTCGCCAAAAGCCGTACCGGGGGAGTCGTAGCCCGCCTGTTGTCGCGGCTTGATCTTGAACTTGCGGGCATTCAAATGATCGCCCCGGACGAAACTTTTGTCAGGGAATACGCCAAACAGATCCGCGCCCAGGCGCGGCCTTCCGATCCCGGCGGTACGGCGGCCAGGCTGCTCGCCGAATATGTGGAAAAAAACCTCTATTCGGGGGGAAGGGGCCACCGTACCCTGCTTCTCATCTTCCGGGGTAAAGACCCCACCGTGCAGCTTTCCCGGATTTGCGGCGCGCTGTATTCGGAAAACCGGGGCGTTGAGTCCATCACCGGAGAAACCATCCGGGATACCTACGCCGATCTGATCTATTCTCCCGACGATCCTTCCCAGGTCAGTTATTTTGAACCGGCTGTCCTTACCGCGCGGAGCCAGGAAACGGCCGATGAAAACCTGGAGCTTTTTTCCCGGTTTCTCGCGGGAAAAGACAATGTCGTACACAATGTCGAATACCCCGATCCGTCAAAAATCGAACAAACCCTGGTGATAATCAAACCGGACAACTGGAACTACGCCTCGTCCAAGCCGGGAACGATCATCGACATGTTTTCAAGGACAGGGCTTCGTATTGTCGCGATAAAGCTTCACCGTTTTTCCCTTTCCCAGGCTTTGTTGTTTTACGGTTCGGTAAAAGAAACCTTGAAGAAAAAGCTTGCCCCCGGAGCCGGTGAACGGGCAAAAGAGCTGCTGGAAAAGGAATTCAACATAACCCTCAATCCGGAAGCCGCCAAAATCATCATTGAGCAATTCGGCACGGCCTACGCGGAACAACAGTTCAGCCAGATTGTCGGCTTCATGTCGGGCGCTACCGAAGAAACCTGTCTCCCAAAAGACAGGGACAAGCCGGGTCCCGTTAAATGTATGCTCCTTCTTTATGAGGGCGAAGAGGCGATCAATAAAATCCGCGAAGTTCTCGGTCCTACGGATCCCCTCAAGGCGCCGGGAGGAACGGTGCGAAGGGATTTCGGCAGTAACGTGATGGTTAACACGGCCCATGCCTCCGACTCCATGGAAAATTCCAGGCGTGAACAAGGCATCGTCAAAATCAACGAAAACAGCCTTAAAGCGGTCATTGACGAGTACCTTGCCGGCAAGTAATATGAAAAAGCGGCGCGTTTACGGGCGCTAATCCGTGGCGCATTTAAAAAAGAACATCGCTTGACGCGATGCTTTTGCCGGGCCGCGCGCTTGGCCGTCTAAAGCCGGCCAGCCTTGTTCTGGAAGC
>JAIROH010000009.1 GCA_031257595.1 Treponema sp.
GTTCTCGGGCCCAGTCCCAAAAGCTCCCGCACTTCGTCGTCGGTAAGGGTTTCCCGGGCCAAAAGCGCGTCGGCGAGTTTTTCCACCTTGGCCTTGTGTTTGCCGAGGATCGCCCCGGCCTGGTCCCTGGCGGTTTCCAGTATGCGCTTGACCTCTTCGTCTATCCGCCGGGCGGTTTCTTCCGAATAGTCCTTATGACGGGCTATTTCTTTGCCCAGAAAAATCGGCTCGTCCTCCTGGCCGTAGGTAATCGGTCCCAGCTTGTCGGCCATGCCCCATTCGCAGACCATGCGCCGGGCCATGCCGGTGGCCTGCTCCAGATCCTGTTTGGTTCCCGTCGTGGTTTCGCTGTAGAAGAGTTTTTCCGCGGACCAGCCCCCGTAGCAGATAACGATCCTGTCGTTGATCCATCCCCTGGTCCGGCTGTAACTGTCTTCTTCGGGGAGCGACATCGCCATACCCAGCGCCCGTCCATGGGGAACAATTGTCACCTTGTGCAGCGGATCGGCGTTTTTGAGGAAATAGTGGAGCAGGGCGTGGCCCGCCTCGTGAATCGCCGTCATCCGCCGCTCTTTGTCGCTTATCACCAGGGTTTTACGGGCGACCCCCATAAGCACCTTGTCCCTGGCCTCTTCCATATCGCTCATCAGGACTTTTTCCCTGTCTTTGCGGGCGGCGAACAGGGCCGCCTCGTTGATCAGGTTGGCGATTTCCGCGCCACTCATGCCGGGAGTCGCGCGGGCGACCCGGACCAGATCCACGCCGGCGTCAAGGGGAATTTTGGCGGCGTGAATCCTGAGGATCGCCTCCCGTTCCTTGATATCCGGCATCGCGACCACAACCTGGCGGTCGAAACGGCCGGGCCGGAGCAGCGCCGGATCGAGCACATCGGGCCTGTTTGTCGCGGCGAGGATTATCACCCCGTCCTTGGAATCAAAACCGTCCATTTCCACGAGGAGCTGATTCAGGGTTTGTTCGCGCTCGTCATGACCGCCGCCGTAACCGGCGCCCCTGGTACGGCCTACGGCGTCAAGCTCGTCAATAAAAATAATACAGGGGGCGCTGCGGCGGCCCTGCTCAAACAGATCCCGTACCCGGCTCGCCCCGACTCCGACAAACATCTCGACAAAATCCGAGCCGGACATGTGGAAAAAGTTGACTCCCGCCTCTCCCGCGACGGCCTTTGCCATAAGGGTCTTGCCTGTTCCGGGCATTCCGACAAGGAGTACGCCTTTGGGAATTCGTGCCCCCATTTTGGTGAATTTCTGGGGGTTTTTGAGGAACGAAACCACTTCTTCAAGCTCATACTTGGCGTCAACCTGGCCGGCCACGTCGGCAAACGTAGCTTTTTTCCCTTCGTCATGGTAACGCTTGGCCTTGCTTTTTCCGAACTGGAACGCCTTTGATCCCGAACCCTGCATATTCCTGAACATGAACCAGATAAAGCCGATGATAAGAACCCAGGGGATGATTTCCAGCATGATCCGCCAGGGGCTGATGCCCGCTTCGGCGCCGCTTATGACAACGCCGCTTTCATTCAGCATGGAGATAAGGCCGGGATCGGTATAGGGAATCCTCGTCCTAAAGCGGACGGGCTCCCCCCCGGCGCTCCGGCGGACACCCTCGATTGTATTGTTGTCATAAATCGTAACTTCCTTGATTTCGCCCTTTCCCACATACTGGAGAAAATCCGAATAGGCTACCGGCTGGGAAACGGGAGTTTCGTTCCGAAAATAATACGCGCCGAAAAGGACCGCCATCGCTAAAAAGAAAAACAGAGCAAAGCGGTTCGGCCCGTTTTTCATCACCGGTTTTACAGGTTTGTTCCTGTTTTGATTTTCCAAAATTTATTCCCCCGCGGGTTTTTGGGCTGCGGACTCAACGACGATACGGGAACCGTTACGGCTTCCACCCTTCCGCACCCATACGATTTCTCCCTGAAAACTAACGATCGCCGCCCTGCCGTCCCTGTCCCGAACTTCGACAGCCGGGTTTTTTTTCCGTTCCAGAGAGCGCAGGACCAACGGAAACGACGCGAAAAAGCCGCGGGGAGAAACCGGCCTTTCCGTCATTGTATCCGGCGGAAAAGAACGCAGCGTCAGTGTTTCAAGCTTATAGAGTCCGGGGCTTTTAATCAACACCGAAAAGGCTTTGGGGAATTCCCGAATCCCGCCAAAAAGAGAATCCTTCCGCGCGATAATTCTACCGCTTTTTTTCTCGAGCCGGAATAACCCCAGATCGCAGGCGGCTTTTTCCCCGGCGATAAACGGCGCAAGCGCCGCCCGCCTGGGCCTAAAACCGTTGTATTCCGACAGGATCGGGGATTCCCCCAGAAGCGGAATTGGGGATTCCGGCGCGGACGGAAGACCGGGAACGGAATCCGGCCCGCGGCAAAGGGTGTCCAGGGCCTGAAACAGGGCTTCCTCCCGTACCGCGGGGCTTTGGTCAAAAAAAGCCTTTTCGTCAACAAAAAGGCTTTCGCCCTCCCGGTTCCAGGGGAGGCGGCGCGACGCTTCCGAGGCGAGAAAAGCGGCAATGCCGGCCTGGGTTTTGTTCAGCGAAAGAAGCGGTTTTTGCCAGTGTGGAAATTCCCTGTCCAGAAACGGGACAAGGATCCGCCTAATCCTGTTCCGCAAAAACCGGGTGTCGTTGTTGGAAGAATCGGCGGTATATGAAAGGCCCCGTTCGGCAAGGTAGCCGATAACCTCGGCCCGCGTTATCCCCAGAAGCGGCCGTACAATGGGGAGACCGGACCCGGAGGAACCGCCCAATTCGGGCGGCGCCGGAAACCCGGCGATGTACTCCGCCATCGCGCCGAGCCCCGCCGGACCGGAACCCCTGAGCGCCGCCATAAGAACGGTTTCCAGCAGATCGTCCCTCGTATGGGCTATAAGGAGCGCGACGGCGCCTATCCTTCGGGCTTCTTTACGAAGGGCGTCGTGCCTGAAATGCCGGGCCGCGGCCTCAATGCCCGTATTCCGTACACGGGCATAGGCCCTGATCACGCCGGGCTTTACGCGGTGAATCCTCAGTGGAATGGAAAAAGTCTTGCACAGGGCAATTACGTGCCGCTCGTCCCCAAAACATTCTTCCCGGCCGCGGATATTGTGGTTTACGTGCAGACAGCGGAGAATAAACGGAAAGGGGCCGCCGGAACTCCGGGTTCCGGCGGCCCTGATTGCGCCCAAAGCGGCAACCATGGCCGTGGAATCGGCGCCGCCCGACAGGGCCGCGAGAAATACCGGCGGCCCGGCTTCGCCAAAACCCGGATAACGGCAAAGGGCGGCAAACAGCCGCTCCTCAAAACCGGTCCGGAAATTTTCCATGGAATTTTCTCGGGGCTAGTATCCTGACAGTATCAAAACTGTGGATAGTAAGACCAACGACAAAAAACCACGAACCACACTAACGGCACAAACATTTTTCCGGCATTCTTTTTTGTTCGTTTTTTTCGTGTCGTTCGTGGCTAAAAATTCTTCATGTGGTGTCCGGTTAATCCACAAATTCATTGTTGTCAGTCTGCTAGGCTTTCTTTTCGGCTTCCGCGGCGGGGGCCGCGGCAGCGGCGGGCGTTTCGGCGGCCTCGGCCTCTTCGGCGGCAGGCGCCGCCTCGGCCTTGGCGAATTTGACCAGGGCTACAACCTGATCCGGGTTGGAAATAAGCTTGACGCCGCTTCCCAGATTAAGATCCCGAACGTGTATGGACTGATTAACTTTAAGCTCCGCAATGTCAACGTCAAGACGCTCGGGGAGGTCTTTTGGAAGGCACTCAACCTCAATATCATGAAGGGGAGTTTCCAGAATACCGCCTTCCCGTACCCCGACAGGATTACCGTGAATCCGCAGGGCAACCCTCGCCCTGAGCAGGGTATTGCCTTCCACTTCGTAAAAATCAACATGAAGGATGTTTCCGTCCCTGATGTTTCTTTGCGTATCCTTTACAAACGCGTCGTGAACCTGGCCGTCGATATCAACGCTTACTATAGTACTTTCGGATATGCCTTTTATGCCATTTACAAATTCGCCGGAATCAAGGTCGATGGCAATTGGATTTCCCTTTCGACCGTAAATTACCGCGGGAACACGCCCCGCTTTTCTAAGCCTTCTGGCCGCAGCCGAACCGGACCCGGAACGGTTACGGGCTTTAAAAATAACCTTACTCACGTACTTCTCCTCAAAATTGCTATAACAGAACAACGCTAATTTCAAAACTTGAAACTAGTACTTTGTAAACTCTAAAAACACATTTATAAGAATATTTAACCGCTAAGTCGAAGAAGTCGAAAAAGAGATAGAATATAGGACTTTCCTCTACTTCTTCGACTTTTTTGAATTTGTGGTTGATATCCTCTTTAGCTTGATAATTTCCCATATTAGCATGTTTAGTCGTGACAACCCACTAGTTTCTGTTCAGTTCGCCTTCCGACTCCGGGCCGGGGTTCAGCCCTGATGGCCGCATCCATGCGGCCTTTTCCGCCCCCTGGTTGGCGGGCTGAACCCTTCGAACCCTGCCTCTTTTCAAAGGTCAAACCCTTCCTGGGACGACAGGGTTCGAACCTGTGCATGCCGGAGCCAAAACCCGGTGGCTTACCACTTGCCTACGTCCCAATGGACAACCTGGAAAGCCTTTTTCAAAACCCGAAAAGGAAGCCAAGCCCAAAACTCCAGTTTTTGGGAAAGCCTCGATAATTTTAAAAAAAGCTCCCTAAAAGAATACCAAAAAAAGCGGGAAAGGAGCAAGAGGACGCCGCGATACGGCGCTGTACCGTTATATTTCTACCGAAGGGTCGTCCGCCACATTACCTGAATCGTAGTGATCCAAAATTTTTTGCTGTAACGTGGCGCGGAATTCCGGGTGAATCGGATGGGCTACATCTTTATATTCCCCTGCCCTGGTTTTCCGGCTGGGCATGGCGATAAATACCCCGCTTTTCCCTTCTATAATTTTTACATTATGGACCACAAAGCAATCATCAAAGGTAACCGTTACATAGGCTTTAAGCTTTCCCTCACCGGCGACCTTGCGAACCCGAATGTCGGTAATTTCCATGGCGCTCTCCTTAGTTTTGGCCCTGGTTCAGTGATACCTTTTTATTTTAATGCCAGAAAGGCCGAAGTGCAAGGAAATTTGTATTTTGTACGCAATATTTCTTTTCAAGGCGGGTTTTTGCCCGATCCGCGCCTTCTTTGGCGTCGTAGATTCCAAAACACGCGGATCCTGAGCCCGAAAGGCCCCGGAAAAGCGCTCCGGTATCCGCAAGGCTGTCCAGAATCGAAACATAGCAATCCCGCTTGTCCCCGCCGTTTTTAAGGAAAAGCGAAAGAAAATCGTTTTCGCAGGGCCAAAAGGCCGGATTTTTTTTCAGGGCCGCGACAATCTCGGTTTTTGCCGGAACGGGGCTTTTTTCCGCTCCGCTTTCCCGGCTTTTGTCAAGGAAATTGTAGGCTTCCGCCGTAACGC
>JAIROH010000032.1 GCA_031257595.1 Treponema sp.
AGGCGAGTCCTGTATCTCTCAATTATGAAATTATCACTAAAAGTTTCTCTAATTGTCGGGGCGCTGGTTCTCTTCTTTATGGCCGGCATGGCCTTTATTTCCAACATGATCGCGTCGGAGATCATGCGGAATACGGCGGAAAAATCCCTGCAAAACCAGTCGACCATCGCGGCCCGGCTTATCGCCGACGGCATCATCAAGGCGGATCTCGACGTGCTCTACGAACTGGCAAACCGCGCCCGTACCAGAACCCTGAACTGGGAAATCCAGCGGGACAGCCTGCTGCCGGAAATTGACCGCCACGGGTATCTGGATTTTGGCATCGTCGGTTTGGACGGCATAGCCCGTTATATCAAGGAGGACAGTACCTCAAACCTTGCCGACCGGGATTACATCATCAAATCCCTGGCCGGAGAATCGGTGATTTCGGATGTCCTTATCAGCCGGGTAATCGGGAAGCCTGTAGTGATGTTCGCCGCCCCGATCTTTGTCGATGACAAGGTAGCGGGGCTTTTGATAGGGAGGCGGGACGGCGCCATCCTTTCGGATATGACCCGCCACATCGGCCTGGGCGACACCGGGTACGTTTACATGATCAACGCCAAGGGGACGGTTATTTGCCACCCTGACGCGGACATCGTTTATAATCAGTTTAACCCGATAGAAGAGGCGAAAGAAGATCCTTCCCTGTGGCAGCTGGCGGCCTTTTTTGAAGGCGTAACGAACGGCAGCGGCGAAGTTACAAAATACGTCTTTAACGGGAAATCCCTTATCGGAGCCTACGCAAAGGTTCCCGACACGGACTGGTTTCTCATAGGAACCGTAGAAGAAAGCGAATTTTTCTTTGAAATAAATCAGATGCTGATAAAAACCCTTGTCATCGGCGTCGCCGCGGCCGTTATTGCGGTATTTATCCTGATAACGGTTCTGACCTTCACCCTTATCAGGCCCATCAAGGCAATTGTAGCCGCGGCGATATCCCTCGCTGAACTGAAATTCGACATCGATATTCCCTCGGACAGAAAAGACGAAATAGGGGACGTACAACGGGCCTTCCACAAAATCCGGAACGAACTTAAAAAGACAATCACCGATATAAACAACGAACACATGGGACAAAAGAATGTCAGCGGAAACCTCCATGTTTCGATCACGGAATCCTCGGACGGCCTTGAGGTTATCGCCCGCAATATGGAATCGGTACAGAATAAAACCGATGTCCAAATGAAGTCGGTGGTACAGACCGCCGATTCGGTAGAAGGGATCATCAAACATATCCATTCCCTGGAAAACGCCGTGGACGTTCAGGGTGGGACAATTTCCCGATCCTCCGAATCAATCGAACAGATGGTAAACGACATTGGATCGGTCCGCTCCGTCGTACAGGAGGCCCATGTAACAACAGGAAACCTCAGCCGTTCTTCCGAAGCGGGCCGGAAAACGCTGAGCAACCTTACCGACGAACTTACCCGAATCGCCGATCAGTCGGTTTTTTTGGAAGAGGCCAACTCCGCCCTGGTAAACATCGCCGCGCAGACAAACATACTTGCCATGAACGCGGCGATAGAAGCGGCCCATGCGGGGGAAGCGGGAAAGGGATTTGCGGTAGTCGCCAGGGAAATACGGAGTCTTGCGGAATTATCCAACAAAGAGTCGGCGTCCATTTCCGATGAAGTAAAAAGCATGCGGGACGGCATCGAAAAGATGCGGCAGGTCTCCATCGAAACGGTCAACACCCTGGGCAGCATGTTTACCGAAGTAACCGATATGCAGGCCTCCTTTGATTCGGTAACGACCGCGGTAGAAGCCCAGGCCTCAAACGGGGCCCAGGTACTTAAGGCGTTGAGCGGCCTGCGGGAAACAACCGAACAGGTGCATACCGGTTCCGATGAGATACAAAAAGAAAGCGATCTGATCTATCAGGTGGTTGAGGATCTGAAAAACATCTCGAAGGATGTGAATGAAAGCGTACTTGACGTACAAAAGGCAAGCAAAAAAATCGCCGACTCCCTGGGTGTCGCCCGGAAGATCGCCGAAGGGCATTACCTTATGCCCCCAAACGACGCGGATTGATCCGCGTCATATCGAAAACAATGTGAGAAAACAACATGTGGTTTAAAACAAAGAAAAAAGTCGCAAAAGACCCTTTTATGTCTCCCGCTTCAAGGGCGCCCCGCTACAATTCCGTAGCCCGTGTCCGTATTAACGGGTTTGAGGGCGAAGCGGTGCTGAGGAACGCCAGTATCGGCGGATTCTGCATGAAAAGCAGAACCTACGCGGCAATACAGACAGGTGAACGTTACACGATATGGATACAGCCGGAACGATCCGCCAATATAAGCGCGTTTGAACTGAAAGTTGAGGTTCGCTGGACACAAAGCAGCGAAACGAGCTTTAGCTCCGGTTTCCTGATCGTATCGGCCCCCGCAAACAACCATTACGAAAAATACATCGACCATGTCAAAATAACGTTCTCCGAGAAAAAGGGAATACCGGCGTAATGGAACCGATTATTTTAGCGTCCGGGTCCTTAAGGCGTCAGGAATATTTCAAGCTTCTTGGGCTTCCTTTCAATATTATGCCGTCGATGCTGGACGAGACGCCGCGGCCCGATCAAAGCCCCCGTGAATATACCGAAGACATGGCGGTAAGGAAAATCAACAAAATCATCGACCAGCTCCGGGGGCGCATGCCCTACTGGATCTGCGGGGCCGATACGGTTATTTCCGTCGACGGCGAAATTTTCGGCAAAGCGGCGGACCGCGACAAGGCCAGGGCAATGCTTGAAAAACTCCGGGGAAGGGACCACGAGGTTTCGACATCCGTGGCGCTCTTTAACGGCAGAACCCAAACCATAGACTGCCGCTCCGTGCAGAGTACCGTTACCTTTGCCCCGCTTTCGGAAGGCGAGATGGACTGGTACCTCAATACCGGGGAATGGCAGGGCGTGGCGGGAGGCTACAAGATACAGGGGCTTGGAGGCTGTTTTATTTCTTCGATAAAAGGCTCGTACAGCTCCATTGTGGGCTTGCCTTTACGGGAATTTTATGTTATGCTGCTTGAAAACGGATATCAGTATGGCGATGTCCGTTAATTGAGGGGCCAGAAGGCCCAATACTTTCCGCCGCCGGGCCCTGTCGGGGCTTTGGCGGTGAGATACAGAGAAGGACGGCGGGAGCGGAAAATCCGTCCCGTCAAAACACGAGGGGGTTTATCATCCCATGAAAACCCCGGGAGGAGGAAACTGTGGCGGTAGTCACGATGAAAAGCCTGCTTGAGTCGGGAGTCCATTTCGGCCATCAGGTAAAGCGCTGGGATCCGCGGATGAAAAAATACATCTTCGCGGAACGTAACGGAATTCACATCATCGATCTGCAAAAAACCATTCAGGCAATCAAGGACGCCTATGACGCCGTCCGCAAGACCGTCGCGGCGGGTAAAACGGTTCTGTTTGTAGGCACGAAGAAACAGGCCCAGCAGGCGATCCAGAAAGAGGCCGAACGCTGCGGCATGTTCTATGTCAACAACCGCTGGCTCGGCGGTATGCTTACCAACTTTGTTACAATCAAAAAATCCCTGCTTCGTCTTAAAAAGCTTGAAAAGATGGAAGTGGACGGCTCGTTTGAAAACCTTACCAAAAAGGAAATCGCGTCGCTGGGAAAAGAGCGGGCAAAGCTTCAAAAAAACCTGGGCGGGATCAAGGAAATGAAGGATCCTCCGGGGATTCTCTTTATCATCGACACCCGGAAAGAAGCCATCGCGGTAGCCGAAGCCCAGCGGATGGGTATACCGATCGTCGCCGTTGTTGATACAAACTGCAACCCCGAAGGCATCAACCACCCGATTCCGGGTAACGACGACGCGATACGGGCCATTACGCTTTTTACCCAGATTGTCGCAAACGCCGTCGTAGAGGCGGATAACGAAGCCGGACTCAAGATCATAGAAACCCTGGGCGAAGACGACGAAGACATGGAAGAGATGATGAACGATGTTTCTGTCAAGGAAGAGGATCGGGAAGTTGATATCGAATCCTACGCTTCCGAAGCTGAAAAAAAAGAAGAAGCTGTTCAGGCAGAA
>JAIROH010000062.1 GCA_031257595.1 Treponema sp.
ACCGCCCGGGATGTCTGCCGCAGCACCTTGTCAAAAGCCCGGACGGAATCCGTTCCCACAACATCAAGTTTCCCGCAGGAAACAGGGGCCGCAAAGGACAGGCCAAGGACGGCGGTAAACAGTAAAACTATTCTTTTCATTTTATACACTCCTTGTGGTTACTATCCTTCCCGTTTTTTGGGTTCCTGCGCCGGCTTAAACCGTTTGAGCCGCAGGGCGTTGGTCAGCACCGATACGGAACTCATGCTCATGGCGGCGGCGGCGAATATCGGGTTGAGCAAGGGGCCGCCGAAAATATAGAGAACGCCCGCGGCGATGGGGATACCCAGGGTATTGTAGCCAAAGGCCCAAAAGAGATTTTGCCTGATGGTGCGGATGGTCCGTTTGCTCAAGTTTATAGCTGTTGGTACGTCCATTAAATCGGAACGCATCAATACAATGTCGGCGCTTTCCATCGCCACGTCGGTCCCACTGCCGATGGCGATACCGATGTCGGCCTGGGCCAGCGCCGGGGCGTCATTGATGCCGTCCCCTACCATGGCTACAAACCGCCGGTGGCGGTTTGTAGCTCCACGCCCGGGTTCCCCTGATTCCTGTAACTTCTTCACCTCATTGGACTTGTCCTGCGGCAGCACCTCGGAAAGCACCCGGTCAATGCCTACCTGTTTGGCGATCGCGGCGGCGGTCTTTTTATTGTCTCCGGTGATCATGGCCACTTCGATACCCATTTTGTGAAGGCTCTCAATGGCGGCCTTGCTTGATTTTTTCAGTACGTCCGCCACCGCCACAATTCCGGCCGGTTTGCCGTCAAGGGCTATATACATCGGGGTCTTGCCTTCTCCGGCAAGGCGGTCACTGTCCGTTTCCAGCGCGGCAAGGGAAATGCCCTTTTTGTCCATGAGTTTTTTATTTCCGGCAAGAACCGTGCGGCCCCGGATAGTCGCTTCAATGCCCCGGCCCGTGATGGCCTCAAAACTCTCCGTGGCGAAAATTTCGAGGCCCCGGTTTTGCGCTCCCCGTACAATGGCCTGTCCCAGGGGGTGTTCGCTGCCCTTCTCCGCGGAGGCGGCGATTTGCAACAGCAGGTCTTCAGGGGACGGCGGGGACAGGGCATCTATGATGCCTTCGGGGGCGGCAGTCCCCGCAGAAGGGGGTGCCGGAAGACCGCGAAGCGGGCTGTAGGCAGGGGGGAGACTTCCCCCCCCTATAACTATTACATCGGTAACTTCGGGCTTGCCCTCGGTGATGGTCCCGGTTTTGTCAAAGACGATGGTGTTGATTTTATGGGCGGTTTCGAGCGCCTCGCCGCCTTTGATCAATATGCCGTTTTCCGCTCCCTTGCCGGTTCCCACCATGATCGCCGTGGGCGTCGCGAGGCCCAGGGCGCAGGGACAGGCGATAACCAGCACGGAAATGAAGATCGTCAGGGCAAATTCAAGCGTGGATTTTCCGGGGGGCACGGCCGCCAATCCGGCGGAGGCCGCCGCGAACCATGCGATACCGGCGGCAACGGCGATGGCGCACACGATGGGCACAAAGTAGCCGGAAACGATGTCGGCCATTTGCGCTATGGGGGCCTTGCTGCCCTGCGCGTCTTCCACCAGCTTGATAATCTGTGCCAGGGCGGTTTCGCTGCCGACTTTTTCCGCCTTAAAGCGGATCACGCCGTTGGCGTTAATCGTAGCGGCGTATACCTTGTCCCCGGACTTTTTATCCACCGGCATACTCTCTCCGGTGAGCATCGATTCATCAATGGACGTGTTGCCTTCGGTAACAACGCCGTCCACGGGAATTTTCGCGCCGGGCTTCACGACGATAATATCGCCGGGAATTACCTCGTCAATGGGAATTTCCTTTTCTTCGCCATGCTCAATGATGATCGCGGTTTTCGGCGCAAGCCCTATGAGTTTCTTGATGGCCTCGCTGGTTCTGCCTTTAGAAACGGCCTCAAGGGATTTACCCAGCAGGATCAGGGCGATGATGACCCCGGCGGTCTCAAAGTACAGCGCGTCAACGGCGTGGAAGCTGCCTCTCGCTATTTCAAAAATGTTGTAGACACTGTAAATCACCGCCGCCGTTGTTCCAACGGCGATAAGGCTGTCCATGTTTGGGCTGCGGTGTAAAAGGTTTTTGAAGCCCACAGTGTAAAAACGGTTACCCGCTATGATAATCGGAATAACCAAAATTAATTCCACCAAGGCGTAGATGAGCGGAAAATTCATTGGGGCTAAAGCCTTGGGGAAGGGTAAACTGAATATCTTTATCATCGGAACCATTGCGATATAAAGCAAGGGAAGACCAAATGATGACGCAACAATAAATTTTGTCCGGAGTGTTCTGATTTCTTTTTCCTTGCGGAGTTTGTCTTCGTCAACGGCCCCTTCTTTGGAGAAATCAAGCGCCGTGTAGCCCGCCTTTTCAATGGCTTCCCTGACGGCGGACACCCGTACCTTGAGGGGGTTGTACACTACCGTGGCTTTTTCCGTGGCAAGGTTTACCGCGGCGCTCTCTATCCCTTCCAGCTTTTTGATTGCCTTTTCGACGCGCCCGGCGCAGGCCGCGCAGGTCATGCCGCCGATAGGAATGGTTACGGTTGTCCCTTTTGGCTTGTCCAGAATCTGATAGCCGATTTTGACAACCGCCTCCTTGACGCCGGACAGGGTTTGCGTGCCTGAGTATTCCACAAAAAGTTTTTCACTGGCAAGGTTCACCGTGGCGGTATTAACGCCTTCGATTTTCCTCACCGTCTTTTCAATTCGCCCGGCGCAGGCCGCGCAGGTCATGCCGCCAATAGATAATGTCTCTTGTTCCATATATTCTCCTTATCTTTGAAGGTTAAAAATACGAAGTATTTTTAACCCCTCCTCCAGCGGGCAAAGATAACCTTTGCTTCTTTTAGGAAATCTTTTGATATGGTAATGGCGGTATCTGTCACCGTTTTGTTTTGCGGGAAAATCGGCACGGGGTTACAGCCGCCGCTTCTCACTTCAACCTGGCTCATACGGAACCGGTTGCCGCAGTTCTGGCATACCAGTACCGTACCCTGCTGCTTGTAAAAGCCCCGGCCTGAACCGTAACAGACCTGGCAGGTGTTAAAGGCCGTGCGGATCCTGCCGTCCGGGGCCTTTACCGCCAACACTTCAAGCCGGGTTCCCTCGATGTCCACCGGATAGAAAACGGCGTTTTCCGTTACCTCGGAAATCCGGATAACCAAATCGCGGTCGGCAATCACGGGCTTTACCATGTTAAGTTGGCCGCTCTGGGCAAAGGCCGGCGTTCCGGCCGGCAGCAGTACCGCAATTGTGATAACGGCAATCTTCCATCTTTTGTTCATTTGTATGCTCCTATATATACTATAAGATTAATGTCTCAACGCCAACGGCGCTTATGTCTCAATATCCCGGTTTCCCCCAGGGCCGCAGCAGCCGCCCTGGGAGGCGGCCTCTTCAAAATAAGCATCGGGGTAAATTTGAGTCTCAAAACCGGAAACTTCCGTCTTTACCGCCTCGATGTCCACGTTGTTTAAGTCGTCCACCACTTTTACATAACCGTAAAACACATTATCGCCGGTAGAAAAATCAAAGGTCTCGCCGGGCATTAACTGAATAATGTTATCCCCCTGGTTCATGTCAAGCCGGGTGTAATAGGCGGGGAATATGAGGCGGCTGTTTCCGGGGTCAAGGGAATCGTTGCTGAAGTTTAACAAGGCCGGCATATTCCGCTGTAACACGACAACCGCCGGGTCTATGCCGTCATCACGGAGATTGACGGTGACGGTCTGATAAGGGATACCGTAGGCTTCGGCGCTTTGAATTTCGGCCAGGGTAACAGTGTCCACAGGTATCGTAACTCCCGCCGGCGCCGGATCAAGGTTCGGCCCGTCGATGCCGGCAACGCTCTGTCCTTCCTCGATTACGGTGATGGAACTGCGGATCATACCCATCCAGCATGAGTACGAAAATTTGCCGGTTTTTTCCGGCATAAATTCAATCACGTTTTCACCGGGGGCAAAACGATGTTCAATTTTGTATTCCCGGATTATCATGCGGTTATTACAGCCGTTAATACTGCCCTGAGGGGCAGTGATGATCCACTTGACCGGAATACCCTGCCGCACGGTGACGGCCGGGTAACGTCCGGGGAGCAGGGTAGAATTGACAATCTGTACGCCGTTTTCAATTATGGGAGTAAAAGCCCCGTCTCCGTTTCCGCCTTGTGTTGAGCCGAAGCGCAGGGAAGGATTGACGGCGGCGATTGCCTTATCAATAAAACTAAAATTGAAACCGGAAAGTCCCCAGCCGTAGCTGAACATGGTCATGCCCATTACCGTTACCAGGATTGCGCCGATCTTCATTACCCTGTGGGTAAATTTCTTGCTTAACACTGAACTCAAAGCCCCGATGCCGAACATCAGGGGAACCGTCCCCATGCTAAAGAGGAACATTGAAAAGCCTCCGGCAATGGGGCTTCCGGTGGAGAGGGCGTATAACTGCATGGCCTGTAAGGGGCCGCAGGGCATAAGACCGTTTAAGAGGCCGATGATGAGCGGGTTTTTATTTCCCGCTTTTTGTCCGTCTATTTTATCTGCGACGATTTTCGGTGTATGTAGATTGAGACGGCGGAGCCCGGTTCCTATGGAACCTTGAAAAATGCCGAGCATATTGAGCCCCATGATGACCATGAACACCCCGGCAATAACCTGAACCACTCCCTGAAACCGCCCTGATACCGAGACAACCGAACCCAAAGTCCCGACGATTACGCCCACGGTAGTATAGGAAGTGACCCGCCCGGCATTGTAAAGAATAGAAGGGAACAGCACTTTCCGGCGCCGGCCTTCCTGCGGCGCGGCAGCGGCCGGTATACATTGGGAAAGGTTAATGCCGCCGCACATGGCGATACAGTGGGCCGAGGTGATAAGGCCGATGACAAAAACCATACCGTAACCCATACCGGCTTCAACCAGCGGGAAAGCTGAAGTGACGGCGCTTACCCCCAGACCCCGCAGCAATACATAAAAGGAGAGGATTATCACCAGGGTCCCGATGATCTCCGGAGCAGGGGTTTTGTTCGTGTCGCCAAGTACCTTGTAGTCCAGGCTTTCAATCGCCGATTTGATTTCGGAAAACGTAACAACCGAGGCGTTCCAGGTAACGGTGGCCGCGCCGGTATTGTAGTTTACCGCGGCTTCTTCCACTCCTACGGTGCTTTTCAGTTTTTTTTCAATCCGGTTTTGACAACTTACACAGGTCATACCCCCGATACGTAACGAACTTGTTACCAAATTCGTTTTTGTCTTTGTCGTCATGGTTTCAACCTCTTTCAGGAGTTTTTGATACCCCGAATTTAACCGGGAATTGTGTCAGAATTATGTCAATTTGAAAAAAATTTGCGTTTTTTCATTAACGTCCCAAAATGATCCGGCATTGACACAATTTTGACACAATCTTATGGTATTGTGAACGCATGAAGGAACGAAAATTTTTTATCAGCCTGCAGAACCGGCTGGCATTAACCTATGCCCTGTTTATCGGCTTCGCGCTGGTTTTGTTGACCCTTATCATCAATGTTTTTACCGGAGTTATCTTTACTACCCTCATTAAGGGCAATATCGCCGGAGAAACCGGCGAAATCATATGGGCAATGGGAGAACAGTACAACCCGATGAGCCGGAGTTTTGACGCCGCTGCCATTGAAGCAATAGGAATGCATTTTGTCCATGAAGGGTACATCATAACCGTAGAAGATGAAAGCGGCGGCCTTGTGTGGGACGCGCGGGCCTGTGATATGCGGGAATGTATGACGGTGATAGACGAGATTTCGGGCCGCATGAAAGGGCAATTCGGTATGTCAGGCGCGATGCGGAAGGACCGGTACCCGGTAAGGTATGCGGACAGGACCGTAGGAGCCGTTACCATCGAAACCTACGGCCCCTATTTCTACAGCGAAACCGAAGGCAAATTCCTTGCTTCCATTAACCGGCTTTTGATTGTCGCTGCGATTATTTTAACGGTAACGAGTTTTGTGATTTCAATTGTTCTTTCCCGGGCCATTGCCCGGCCTGTCAACAAATCCGCCGAGGCTGCCCGGCAGATAGCGCAGGCCCATTCAGGAAGCGCCGTCGGGGAACCGCTTACTATCAGGATTGATGATCACTATCAAACCAGGGAACTGGCGGAACTGGCCCGGTCCATCAACAGCCTGGCTGCCTGCCTGGAGGAAGCGGAACACCGCCAAAAACAGCTTACTTCCGATATAGCCCACGAACTGCGTACCCCCCTTACCTGTTTGCAGGGGGATATTGAGGCCATGATTGACGGCGTGTATAAACCCGACAGGGAACATCTTGAAAGTTGTCATGAGGAAGTTATACGCCTTGCCGGTTTGGTTAAAGATTTGCATACCCTGACAAGCCTTGAATGGGAAAACCTTGCCCTGAATAAAACTGAATTTGATTTGGCGGATTTGCTGCGTATAACGGCGGAACAATTTAAGGCCGCCGTTTTTGAAAAGGGTATTGAAATACATTTGCGGCTTATTGAAAGTCCGGTTGTTGCCGACTATGACCGGCTTAAACAGGTTTTCATTAACCTCCTGTCTAACGCCGTAAAATACACCGATACGGGCGCCGTTACCGTTACTGTGGAAAAGGCCGCTAATCCCGGCGCGGCATGGGAAGTCTCTATCGCCGATACCGGCATCGGCATACCGGAAAGCGATTTGCCCCATGTTTTTGAACGCCTTTACCGTACCGATAAATCCCGCAACCGCAGTACCGGCGGGGCGGGGGTTGGCCTTGCCATAGCCGCCGCCATTGTCCGCGCCCACGGGGGGACTATTACCGCCGGGAGCAACGGAACCGAAGGTTCCGCCTGCAGCGGCAGCGTTTTTAAGGTCGTGTTGTAAACCACCATTTTCTGATATGTGGTTGTTATTTATGGACAACTCCTAAATTCCCCAAGAAATGCGGAACAATACTCCGAACTCCTACCTGCTGCCTCCTGCATGAGACTTTACACAGATTTAACAAAGATCCGGTACCGGATTTGACATTCCGTCCTTAACTTGATTTTAGAAACTAAAACCAATGGAGGAATGTTTATGAACTTGAAAAAGTTTACCGGTCTGGTACTGATTGCGTTGCTTTCGGTGCCTGTATTTGCGGGTGGGAAGCAGGATCCGGGCGGCGCGGCTTCGGCAGGGATCATTGTGATGTCCCGCGAAGACGGTTCGGGAACCAGAAGCGCGTTTACGGAACTGTTTGAGGTTCTGGACGCGGACAAGAAGGACGCCATAACCCTGTCCGCGGAGATAACCAACAATACCGCCGTTATGATGACTTCCGTGGCGGGGGAAAAAAACGCGATTGGGTATATCTCTCTGGGTTCCCTCAA
>JAIROH010000093.1 GCA_031257595.1 Treponema sp.
TACCCGGCCCCGGTGGTAAATGACCCGGTCCACGGTTCCGACAGAGACGCCTGCCAAAGCGGCGATTTCTTTTACATTCACTGGTTTTTTAACTTATCATAACGGACACAGGAAAACAATGCGGGTTTGTCATACCGCAGTAATTCTCAAGTATCATAAAGGCGAAAAGACGCCCATTAAAGGTAGCGCGGGGTGGTTGCGCAATGTGCTTTCAGCACATTGCAGCGGAGTTTTGCCTATGGCAAAACTCCTCCATAACGTTACCTGGAGTTTCCGTAGAGCGGAAACTCCGCTGCAATCCGGCGTAGCCGGATTGCGCAGCCACCAGGCCCCCCGATAAATTTTTAAAGGCGTCTTTTCGTTTTCAGAGCATAAACTGAGAATTCCTGCTATTTAGCCCGGGCCGCTTGATATTATCCCCTTCTTTCTTTACCCTGCGTGTAAAAGGAGGCTTTTTCCTTTGTCTGATACACCGGCTTCGTCTTCTCACATCCCCTGGCATCCGGCTTTTTTCCAGGCCATCCAACTGGAGTTGGAACAATACCGGGATGTACTTGAATTTCAGAGCGACTACCGGCTTACCTCCGAACCCCTGGAAATCGATGTGGTGATTATCAAAAAAGCCCCTGAGGTAACAATCCAAAAGAACATCGCCCGGATATTCAAACGAATTAACTTGCTGGAATACAAAAGCCCGGAAGACTATTTCTCGCTCTACGACTTCTACAAGGTTCTTGGCTACGTGTGTCTCTATGCGGCGCTGAACAAGACGGTTCTGGAGGAGATGACTCTTTCCATTGTAGAGACCCGGCATCCACGGGAACTGTTCAAATACTTTGAGGAACGCAAGGGCCACAGAGTGAGAGAAACCTCCGCCGGTATTTATGTTGTATCCGGCTATCCGGTAAGCATACAAATTATAGAGAGTAAGAGGCTTTCGCTGTCCGAGAACCTATGGCTTACGGGATTGAATAATGACTTGAACAGCGCGGCGGCAAGTATTATACTGAAAGAGAGCCGGAAGAAAGGCAAGGGCGCCGGGCTTGACGCGTATATATACGCGTTCTTGAGCGCCAACGTAAAAACCCTGTTGGAGGTAGTACGGATGGCCAATGGAGAATTAACTTTAGAGGATGTACTGGAAAAAGCCGGTTTGGTCGCGAAGTGGGAAAAGCGTGGCGAAGCCCGCGGTGAAAAGCGTGGTGAAGCCCGCGGCTGGGAAAAAGCCGTTGAATTGGTAAAACAGGGTTACACGGCGGAACAACTTGAACGGATGAGTCCCGGCGGTTCCCTGTAATTTCTTTCGTGATGCCTCAAAACAGAATATAGCCCAAAATCTTCTTTAACGTATGCGGAAAGGTCCGGTATTTCCGGACATTTTTGCGCGTGTCATTTTGCATAGCCGGGTCATTGACCTGTTCCGGTTTTTTTGGTATGGATTAGTAGGGCCAGACCCGGACGGACCAGCGGAGGTACCCAGTGTCAGACAATCAGCCAAAAAATAACCAGCCGGAAAAACTTGAACGTATCCGCCATTCGGTAAGCCATGTCATGGCCCAGGCGGTAACCAAACTTTTTCCCGGAACCAAAGTCGCCATAGGCCCGTCAATCGAGAACGGTTTTTATTACGATTTCCTGTTTCCGCAAAAAACAGACGGCAAGCCGCCTCTAGCCGCGGAGGATCTTCCGTCCATTGAGGCGGAGATGAAGAGGATCATCGACTCAAAGCAGGATATGGTCAGGGTCGAGCTGAGCCGGGACGAGGTCCTTTCGCGTTTTGCCGATGAGCCGTTCAAAACTGAACTGATTAACGATTTGCCTCCGGGCGAGGCAATCTCGGTATACGAAAACCGTGAAAGTTCCGGGCCGGACACGGGAAAATGCGTCTGGGCGGATCTTTGCCGGGGGCCCCATGTGGAAAACACCAGGGAAATCAACTCGGCGGCCTTTAAGCTCCAAAGCATAGCCGGAGCCTATTGGCGGGGCGACGAAAACAGGCCCATGCTGACCCGCGTTTACGGCACCGCCTGGGAGAATCCCAAAGATCTCAAGGCATATCTTGCCTTTCTGGAAGAAGTGGAAAAGCGGGATCACCGCCGGGTCGGCAACGAGCTTGATCTTTTTTCCACCCACGAAGAAGCCGGCGCGGGACTTATCTACTGGCATCCCAACGGGGGCCGCATGCGCGTCGCGGTCGAAAATTTCTGGCGTGCCGAACATTACCGGAACGGCTATGAAATTCTCTATACGCCCCATATCGGAAAAAGCTGGCTTTGGGAAACTTCCGGCCATCTGGGTTTTTACAAGTCCAATATGTACAGCCCGATGGAAATCGACAATCAGGACTATATCATCAAACCGATGAACTGTCCGTTCCACATCATGATTTACAAAAACGCCCAGCGCAGCTACCGGGACCTGCCCCTGCGCTGGGCGGAATTGGGAACGGTGTACCGTTACGAGCGGAGCGGCGTCCTTCACGGGCTGCTGCGGGTCCGGGGTTTTACCCAGGACGACGCCCACATTTTTTGCACTCCCGATCAGATGGAAAGCGAGATTCGGGAAGTGTTGCGGTTCAGCCTGTGGATATGGAAGGTTTTTGGCTTTAAAGACATCAAGGCGTACCTTGCCACCAAACCCGCCGAATCCGTCGGGGAGCAGGGCCGCTGGGACGCCGCCCTGGAAAGCCTCCGTAAAGCGGTTGAAGCCGAGGGGCTTGGCTACGAAATCGACGAGGGGGGCGGCGCGTTCTACGGGCCGAAAATCGACCTTAAAATAAAAGACGCCCTGGGCCGTGAATGGCAGATGACGACGATACAGTTTGATTTTAACGAGCCGGAACGTTTCGACATGACCTTTGTTGACAACGACGGCCGGCACAAGCGGCCCTATATGATTCACCGGGCCCTGCTTGGTTCGCTGGAACGGTTTTTCGGCGTCCTTATCGAACATTTCGGCGGCGCGTTCCCCGTGTGGATCGCCCCGGAACAGGCCGCGGTAATCCCCGTGGCGGAAAGCTTTAACGATTACGCGGCAAAGGTTGCCGCGGAACTCAAGGCGCGGGATCTGCGGATCAGTACGGAACTGGACGACGGCCGCCTTAACGCCAAGATCCGGGAATGCCAGAACAGGAAGATTCCCTACATGCTTGTCGTAGGCGAGAAAGAAGCCGGCGAGGGTACGGTTTCAATCCGCCGCCGGGACGGAAAGCAGCTTGAGCCGATGAAGGTTTCCGCGTTTGCCGATTACCTGGAAGAAAAGGCCAAAAGCCGGAGCCTGGAACTGTAAAAGCCGTT
>JAIROH010000112.1 GCA_031257595.1 Treponema sp.
CGCTATAGGCGTTTACTAATTCAAATCCAGGGTGTATAAAAAGCCATGATATTGGACAATTTTGCCGTTCTGGAGGGCTGTGACGGAAGCGGCACCACTACCCAGTTGGAATTGCTTTCCCGC
Source organism: Treponema sp. (assembly GCA_031257595.1). Classification (GTDB taxonomy): domain Bacteria; phylum Spirochaetota; class Spirochaetia; order Treponematales; family Breznakiellaceae; genus JAIROH01. Next base: position 124 of record JAIROH010000112.1, read on the forward strand.
CGTTTTGCCGGAATACCGGGGCTGTTTTACGCCACGGCCGAGCCGACCAGGGGGCCGGTCGGAGAGCTTATCCGGCGTCTTTTGAAAGAAGAAGGCCGCCCGAAAGAAAGCGGGGTTTCGGGAGAAACCAGGGTTTCTCCCGAAACCCTGGCAAGACTTTTCGCGGCGGACCGGGCGGAACACCTTTACGGTTCCGGCGGCATTGTCGAACGCTGCTCGGTCCGCGGAGAGCTGGTCGTTTCCGACAGATACAGCCCTTCTTCACTCGTGTACCAGGCGATCGACTGCGGCGAAGAACTCTCCCGGATCCTCAATGAATCGTTTCCGCTTCCGGAATTGCTTGTGTACATTGATATTGACGGCGAAACGGCGGAAAAAAGAATCGCCGGAAGGCCGGACAGGGAAATATTTGAGCATCTGGAATTTCAGGAGAAAGTACGGAAGGGTTATCTTAAACTGCTTCCGGCCTGGGAAAAAAGCGGTGTCCGGGTGCTGACCGTTGACGGGTCCCGTTCCCCGGAAGAAGTCGCGGAAGGGGTATGGAGGGCCGTAGCGGAAATGCCGATAGTAAAAAAAGCGATATAAACCTCCCCGCCCCAAGGGGCGGGGTATCTTGTAAGCGTTATATTATTTACGAGGGTGAGTTCTGCAAGGAAATTATTTAACTGTGGGGTTTGTTACCATGCAATCTAAATATAATATTTCTGAACCGCCGCAAGCCTCCCCCGCCGCAAGGCGGGTTCCTGGGTATCAAACCCCACCGCGAATGAACCGGAAAAAAACCTTTGTTCTGTCCTGTATGTTGTTTTTTACCATAGGCTTGTCGATAAATCCGCCTTTACTCAATTCCTGGTATATCATGTACAAAGAACAGTTTTACAAACTTTTCCATGTACATTCCAACCAATACCCGGACGACACGATGGAAAATATTTACTGGCTGGAAAAAGCCCTTAAAGCGCCGTTCACCAACGCCCTTTACGCCTTTTCGCCGGTAGAAACACCGGAACAGTATGAAAAATATAAATACCTTTTTACGATGCATATTAACCTGAAACTTACCGAGCAATACCTGTATCTGGCCAATAAATGGAATAAACGCCACGCATATTTTTACAATGCCCCCTGGAAGGAAGAAAACCTTAAAAGCCTGGACATTGCGGAAACCTGTTTTAACACCGCCCTGGTGTACTGGAAAGACGCCGGGGAATGGGCGGAGAAGGCCAGGGAAAAGCGATTTCGTTTTATGAAACTTGACCGTATCGAATTTTGGGAAGACGAGGCGTTTCGTATTGTTGAGGAACGGACCCTCAATTACGGAGCTACGATAGACCGGGAACTGGCCAATTTAAGAAAGGTTAGAGAAGCGTTTCTTGCCATGGAATGAACCTTTTTCCTTGCCTTCCTTTCTTTTCATCGATTATACTTTAGGTATGTCCCGGTCGATTTGTTTACACAACGGTACGGTTTTTACCGGTTTTGCCGCGATGGAACGCTGTTCCGTACTGGTGGAAAACGGCCGTATAGCCGACGTTTTTTCCGAGCGCCGTTTTGCCCAGAAACACTTTGAAAGCGGCGTTAAGATTATCGACGTAGACGGGGCCTTTATCTCTCCGGGTTTTATCGATACCCATATACACGGTTTCGGCGGCTTTGGTACGGACGATTCGCTGTACCGGCTTGACGGCGGGGTTGACGGAACCGAGGCGATCATTGAGATGTCGCGGCTCCTGGTAAAATACGGGGTTACCGCGTTTAACCCGACCCTGTATCCGGCGCCGGAGAACCTGCTGCTTGAAGCCGTGTCAAAGGTAGCCGCCGCCATCAGCAGGGAGTCCGGCGCGAGGATTATGGGGCTCCACCTTGAAGGGCCGTTCCTTTCGCCTGCGAAGCTCGGCGTACAGCGGCCGGAAACCTTAAGCCCGGTTGACCTTTACTATATGGAGCGGCTCATGCTTGCCGCCGGCGGACACATTGTCAACATGACCGTTGCCCCGGAAATCAAAAATATGAGGGAGCTTGCCCTGTTCTGTGTACGGACGGGGATTGTTCTCCAGGCGGGCCATACGGACGCCCGTTACGAAAACATGGTGGAAGGCATGCAGGCGGGCATACTCCACACGACCCATCTTTTTAACGCGATGAGCAAGCTGGATCACCGCAATCCCAACGCCGTCGGGGCGGTTCTGACCCATCCTGAAATGTCCTGCGAAATTATCGCCGACGGGGCTCATGTCCATCCGGATCTGTTTAAGCTGCTGCAGCGGATAAAACCCATAGACAAAATAGTGTTGATAACCGACGGACTAACGCCCACGACCCAGGAAGAAGGGCCTTTTTTCGCAAACGGCGAAGAGGTGGTCTTCCACGACGGGCTTTTTCACCGTAAAGTGGATGACATAATCGCGGGCTCCGGGCTTACGATGATACAGGGAGTACGGAACCTTGTGAATTTCGGCTTTAGCCTGGAAGACGCGGTAAAAACGGCGTCTTCCAATCCGGCGACGGTGATGCGTTATACCCGCAAAGGGGTTATCGTGCCGGGCATGGACGCGGACATTACCGTGTTTGATAAAGACTACAGGATCCTGGCCGCCATGGTCGACGGGGAACTTCGTTTTACCGTATTTTAAAGGGGATATCGGTAACACTTCGTGTTACCGATCGATTAACACAAGCGGCGTCGCGTTACGACGCGCCGCCGCTTTTTAAAAAAGAGGATAACCATGCGTCTTGTAATAAAAAAAGATTATGCGGAAACAACCCGCTGGGCGGCGGACTATATTGTTGAAAAAATCAACAAATTTACGGGCCCCGGATCTTTCAGGCTCGGACTCCCGACGGGTTCCAGTCCGCTTGGGGTGTACCGGGAACTTATCTCCATGTACAAGGCGGGAAAGGTATCCTTCGCGGATGTGGTCACCTACAATATGGACGAGTACCTGGGCCTGCCGGCGGATCATCCCCAAAGCTATCACCGTTTTATGTGGGACAACTTTTTTTCCCATGTGGACATACAGAAAAAGAACGTCCACATACTTGACGGCATGGCCAAAGATCCGGACGCGGAATGCGAAGCCTATGAAAAAGACGCTTCGGCGGGGGGCTTTCAGCTGTTTTTGGGCGGGGTAGGACAGAACGGGCATATAGCGTTTAACGAACCGGGATCGTCGCCCTGTTCACGAACCAGGGTGATAAGCCTTACCGCCGGTACCCGTATCGCCAACGCCCGCTTTTTTGACGGCGACATGAGCAAGGTGCCGGAAAAGGCCCTGAGCGTCGGCATGGGGACGGTGCTAAGCGCGGAAGAAGTGCTTATCATCATTACCGGCTATAACAAGACAAAAGCCCTTAAAGCGGCCGTGGAAGGCGGAGTCTGCCAGATGTGGCCGATCTCGTTTCTCCAGACCCACCCGCGGGGAATCATCGTTTGCGACGAAGAGGCTACCGAGGAGCTTAAGGTCGGTACGGTCAGGCATTTCAGGGGGATTGAAGGAATTTCCTCATAACACCATAATTGGATTTATGGGTTTTCTGGACAATATCGTCGCTATTTTTTCCGGGGCAAACGATCCCGAGGCGAACAAAAAGAAGCGGATACGACAGGTTACCAAGGTTCTTTCCCAAAACAAGTATTCCCGGTTTTACCGGATAAAAAGCGAAGAACTTGACGCGGCCCTGGCAAAGTTTTTTTACGACGTTTACAAGATAATCTCCCCCGCTCAGGTATTTCTCCGGAACGCGGCAAAATCCGATCAGCTCAAGGTAATCTGTATTGAATCCTTTCTGGACAAGGAATTAAAAGCGCTGAACGAACGGCTTAGGCCCGCTTCCATAGAAGAAAGGGCAAAGAAGGGCCAGGTAACGGAACTTGCCGGGGCGATAAAGAAGGAACTGTCGGCCTTCCAGGCCGGTTTTGACAATACGCGAATTGCCAATATTGACGCATGTTATAATACGATTATCTCTTTTGTACGTTTCATAGATTTTGATTATTTTTTTCTGCTGAAAAAATTCGATGCCAACATTAACGAGCGGAATTTTAACTACCAGCCCAGGTTTCAGCCGGTACGGGGCACGGAGCTTGTCGAAGAACTCAAGGATTTCATGGAGCTTTCCGCGTCCGTAGGAGCCGAGCAGGACTGGAAAGCTCCGCTGGCGGTACTCAAACTCTACAAAGAAGGGATGGACGTGGTAAACCCCGATCAGTGGGAAAAGGTAATACGGTTCCTCAGAGACGTGGGCCGTTCCCGTATCCTTGAACTTATCGTCCAGCATATCAGCAAAGATCCCCTGTTCCAGTCCGTTTCCGTCCCTCCCGACGAACGGGTTGCCGACAGTTTTCTTGACGCAAAACGGGCGGAAATTGAAGGCGCCGTTAACAAGATGCAAAACGACAAACGCAGCGCCCAGATCGACCAGCTCGCCAAGGGTATCTTCGGTTCCGCCGACGTGGAACGGATGGAGTACTACACCGTCAAAAATAACGAAATATTCCTGAAAAAGAACTTCGACGGTTTTACCAAAATTGCCGGGGTTAACTACCTTAAAGCGTTTCTCCTGGACTTCTTTAAAAAAGAAATACGGGAACTCTGTGATCTTTTTCTTATCCGGGGTCAGTGGACCAGCAGCGTACTTTCCCAGCAGATGTCAAACAGCTTTCACGAGATTATGGGACTTTCGGAAAAGATACTGGTGTTTGACGCCGCGCTTTCGGACAAGGGCGAACACGGTTCCCGGCTTAAACAGTCCCTTGCCAAGGTAGACCGGGACAAAGGCCAGGGCAAATACATCCGCATCATCCTCAGGACAGTGAATAACGACGCCCAGCGGATGATCAATACGGCGGCCCAGAACCTTATTATCATAGGCCGGAACCTTAAAACGCTTCTTGAGGATTACCAAAAAAAGCCGGCCGAACTGATCATGAACTGGAAAGAACTGGAATCCGTCTCGGAAAGCCCTATCGTGTCCCGCGTAACCGAAACCTACAAGCGTATCTACTATTTTGTCCAGCTTTTACAGTTCTACTCGGGCCCCGTAGAAGAAGACCCGTAGAAGAAGAATAGAGATAAGATGGATGGATGGAGTATACCCTATGTTTCCGCTTATAAAAGAGATCCTTGCCATGAAGACGGGATCCCGGATCCCGCCGGATTCCGGAGAACTCCGCGTCCGGGGCTGGGTAAGAACCAAAAGGGAGATGAAAAACCTCGTTTTTGTGGAAGTCAACGACGGTTCCTGCCTTTCAAACCTTCAATGTACGTTTGACGGAATCCCCGTTCCCGCCGGGCTTTCTACCGGTGCGTCGGTAGAGATCAGCGGCAGACTTGTGCTTTCCCCGGCCCAGGGCCAGGCTGTGGAACTGGCCGCCGAGGCGGTAACCGTTGTAGGCCGGGCGGAAGATTCCCCGGCGGGAAAAGCCGAACCGGGGAACCCAGTCAAGGCCTATCCCCTGCAAAAAAAGCGCCACAGCCTGGAGTTTTTGCGGGAGATACCCCACCTTAGGGGAAGAACCAACACTATCGGCGCGGTTATGAGGGTACGGAGCGCTCTGGCCTTTGCCGTACACAGCTTTTTCCGGAAACAGGGCTTCCAGTACCTTCACACTCCGATCATAACCGGAAACGACGCCGAAGGCGCCGGGGCGATGTTCCGCGTAACGGCCCAGGATCCGCCGGCTGTATCCGGGCCGGCGGGCGCGAAACCCGGCGGGGGTTTTTTCGGGCGGGAAAGCTACCTCACTGTTTCCGGCCAGCTTGAAGCTGAAACCTACGCGGCGGCCCTTTCCCGGGTCTATACCTTTGGGCCGACCTTTCGCGCGGAACATTCCAACACCGCGAGGCACCTTGCCGAATTCTGGATGATAGAACCCGAAGCGGCGTTCTTTACCCTTTCCGACAATATCGCTCTGGCCGAAGCGTTTCTCAAAAACCTTTTTTCGGCCGTTCTTGAAGAATGTGGAGAAGACCTCCGTTTTTTTGACGAGCGTATAGAAAAGGGGATTATCGACACCCTCAAATCGATAATCGATTCACGTTTTACCCGCATGACCTATACCCAGGCTGTCGCGGAACTTGAAAAATCGCGTCAGCCTTTTGAATACAAGCCCTATTGGGGATGCGACATGCAGAGCGAACATGAAAAGTACCTTACCGAAAAAATCGCCGGAGGCCCCGTCGTCGTTACCGATTACCCCAAAGAGATCAAGGCTTTTTACATGAAGCAAAACGATGACGGTAAAACGGTTAGAGCCATGGATGTACTGGTTCCCCGGCTTGGCGAAATTATAGGCGGTTCGGAACGCGAAAACAGGCTCGATGTCCTTCAAAACCGTATGACGGAACTGGGGATGAACGCGGAAACCTACGACTGGTACCTGGACTTACGCCGTTACGGCAGCGTTCCCCATTCGGGTTTCGGCATGGGGTTTGAACGGCTTGTCCAGTACATTACCGGGATGGCGAACATCAGGGACGTGATCCCCTACCCCCGGGCAGCCGGGCAATTGTACTAATGTTCCGGCAAAATCAAAGTCGTAATGGCAACAAAGCCCACGGCCACGTAGTTGCCGACGGCGCTGCTTGGTGGGGCAGGGATAGGTAAAAAACTATGACGCGAATGAAAACGTACCTGTACCCGGTTTTGCTTGCCGTTTTACTGCTGAGTCCGGCGGCGGCCCGGGTTTCGCTTCCGGCGGAATCATCCGGCCAGGCGCCCTCTTCATTCGAACCGCTTTACCCGGCATCCCCGCCGCCGGAAATCGGTTCCCGTTCGGCGGTTCTTGTCGACGCCGCTACGGGAACCGTTCTGTTTTCCCTAAACCCGGATCTTCAAATTCCGCCCGCCTCGTTAACCAAACTCATGACCATACACCTGGCCCTGAACGAAATCGCCGCCGGCAGGGCTTCCGCCGATGAAGTCCTTATCCCGCCGGCGGAAAGCTGGGCGCAAAATCAGGCGCCCCATTCAAGCCTTATGTTCCTCGGCCGGGATCAACGCCTCAGCCTCGGCGAGCTTCTTTTGGGTCTGGCCGTTCCTTCGGGCAATGACGCCGCGACAGCCGTTGCCCTGCGTTTTGCCCCGTCTGTGGAAGCTTTTGTTTCCCGTATGAACGCCGAAGCCGTCATCCTGGGGCTTTCCTCCACCCGCTTTGCCGAGCCAGCCGGCATTTCCGAAGACAACACGACAACGGCGATGGATTTTGCCCGGTTCTGTTCGTTTTATATAGCCGGGCATCCCGAAGCGCTTGTCCTTCTTCATTCGGTAGAGGAATTCTCCTATCCGCTGGCGATCAATATGCTGTCGTCCGCCAGGGCGCCGACGATTGTTCAGAACAACCACAATCCCCTGCTCGGCCGTTTTGACGGCGTAGACGGCCTTAAAACGGGTTATATTCCCGAAGCCGGTTACAACATCGCCGTTACGGCCGAAAGGGGCGAAACCAGGCTCCTCGCCGTTATTTTAGGCGCGGACAGCGAGGACCGGCGGGCGGCGGACGGGGAAGCCCTGCTTTCCTGGGGTTTTGATAATTTTAAAACCATCCGGCCGGCGGCCGGCGGCCTTCCATGGGCGCGGATCTGGAAAGGAAAGGAAAACTACGCCGAACTTGAAATCGAAGGCGATACCGTGATTACCGTTTCAAAGTACCGCGCGGGGATACTTTCCTGGGAAACGGACATAAACGCCGGACTTCAGGCGCCCCTGCCGAAAGGTTTTCCGGCCGGAACCATTACGTTGCGGGACGAAACAGGGATCCTGCTGCGCGCGCCGCTACTCCTTAAAAACCCCGCGCCGAAAGGCGGATTCTGGCGGAGCCTCTTTGACAGCATAGGCTTGTTCTTTTTCCGGCTTGGGAAATGACAAAACACTATTCAAGAGCGGACACGGGGACAATCTGATATCCGGCGCGGATCAGGGCGTCGAAAAGCAGTTCGAGTTTGTTGAAAAGGTAGTCGTTTCTCCCGCCCGGCAGAAGGCCCAGACGTACCGGTATAATCGATCCGCCTTTGAGAAAATCCAGGGAATCCATAATACCGTCAATCATATCGGCGGAAAAAACCGGTTCCATACCGATGCGCCGGGCGTTTTCGCCGCTTATCCAGTCGCCGGGATCAATGTCCCGGCCAATGGTCCGGTAACCGGCGGCGGCGGCATGGAGGGCGATTTCCGGCGAAAGTGAATACCAGGGAGGGTGCCAGATAAGGGAAAGTTCCCGGCCCGTTGCCTTGTGGTATTCGTCTTCGTTACGGGCAAGGCCCCTGGCGATAAATTCTTTGGTAACGCGAAAACGGGAATCGGAAAGGTCAAAGGGAGCGTAAAACATCGAGCCGGTCTCGTGGCCGGCGGCGGCTATTTCGGCGGCCTCTTCCGGATGACGGCGTATAAATTCTCCGTTCAGGAAAAAGCTTGCCTTTATCCCGCAGCGGGAAAGAACGTCAAGGGTCCGGTAGAGCCCCGCGTCGTCATCGTAAAGATCGAAACAGACGGCGACTTTTTTTGAATTCCGCGGACCGTGGGTAAAAACCCCGGCAATTTCCGAAGTTCCGTCTTTCGCAACGGCCAAAACAGCGGATTCCGCCGAAAGCCCGCTTTCACGGGCAATGCCTATGACCGGGAAAAGCGGGAACGTACCGGTCCCGGAAAGGTTCCGCGCCATCGGCATGTTTAAAAAAACGCCGGAACGCCGCTCTTCCAGGTAAACCCTGAACAGGGAAGAGACAAGGGAAACTTCCTTCAAGGCATCCGGCGGCGGAATTTCCGTCCAGGGTAAAACCCCGTCGGTGGCGTACCACATATCCGCGGATCTCGCCAGAATACGGTTCCCGTTCTTTTCAAAACCATACTCATCAACGGAAGAAAGACAGACCAGTGCCTTTTCCGGGGTCCGGCCCATGGACACCCGTTCAATGCGGTCTTCCGCCCCAACAACAAGCTCCTCCGCTCCCGACCAGACGCAGGAAAGCACCGGAACGGCGCTGAGGGTCCGGACCGGTTTCCAGGCCCGGTAGTCAAACAAAACGGCCCCGTCTTTTCCCCACAGGACGAGCCAGCGTCCATCGGGAGAAAGGACCGCCCGCGAACCGGGCGGAACGGCCAATTCCTCAAAACGCCGGCCTGTAATACGGTACGCGGCGGCTTTTCCGTCCCTGAACGCGAGAATAACGGAAGCGCCGTTTCCGTCCCAGATCACGGTACAACGGGAAACGGCGGCGGGCGTCAGTATGTAAGGCAACGGCGCGCCGGAAGGAAGCGGTTCTTTAAGGGGATAATAAAAAATATTCCGGGCGCCTTTGGAAAGGATCATCGCCGAAGCGTCCGGGGCTACCCAAAACGAATCAAAGGCAGGGTCAAATTCAAACGGAATTTTCCCCACCGGGGCCCCCGCGTCAAGAAAACGGGAATAGGGAGTTCTGGCAAACAGCTCGGCGCCGTGTACCCGGTACAGGGCGGAACCTTTAAGGTAATAGAAACTTTCGCCTGTCCAATAGACCGAATTAATGTCCCCGTCGCCGATAAAACGATAACGTTCGTCTTCGGGCGGAGGAGCCGATGTATTGACCGTATAATAATAAAGCTTTCCCGATTTTGAATAGATAAACAGCCTGGAATCCCCGCTCCAAGAAGCGGGAAACGCGGAACCGGGGCGTTCCACGGCCCTTGCCACCGTTACCCGCGTTCCGGTTTTGCCGTTAAGCAGCACCAGATCCCCCCGGGCAAAACTTGTGGGTTCCACCAAAAGCAGCCAGTTTCCGTCCGCCGAAGGAACTATCGTCTCGGCCCCGCCGGGAACGGCAAAAGATCCGGTAAAGGGCGGAAAACCCGGCACGGCCCTGGGCAGGCCGCCTGAAACAGGAAGGCTCTGTACCCCGAACACACTCCGGACAAGCAGAGTACCGCCGTCGAGAAGGGTCATTTTTTCCGGAAGGGCGCTGAGCCTGCCGACGGAAAATTCTTTCAGGGCGGCAAAAAACAGCTGGTCCCGATCCCCGGCAACGGCCGAAAAAAGAAAGCGTGAATCGGCGGCAAGGTCAAGCCCGGAAAAACGTATTTCCGCTCCCAGCCCAAGAGTCAAAACCGCAAAAAAGAAAAAAACCAGGTTTTTTTTCATAAAAGGCTTGTTTCGTGTTCCGTTCCGGCATCCGCGCCGCGCGTACCGGAAGAAAGCCCGGCTTTGTTTGGATAACCTAGTACCGCGTCAAGATCATCCTCAATATCCCGAAGAACCTCTTCCATTTTCCGGATGCGCTTTAACGCCCCGCGATTCCGGCTGTTCTCGAGACGGCCGCAGGTTTCGTCAAGAATTGTGGTAAAAGACGCTTCCGCGCCTGAACGGAGATAAGAACCGGCCTCGTTGGGATACGGGCCTTCCAAACCGGTTTGATCAGTTAGTTTCAA
>JAIROH010000113.1 GCA_031257595.1 Treponema sp.
AAACCGTATAAAAATTCACGAAAGTGAATTTTTATACCATGCAAACTGCCAAAGGAGCCCGTAAATCGGGATATTTTTGCATAAGTATGCAAAAATATCCACAAGCGCAACAGGCTCCTGGTGTCCTGTCTTAATTAATCGTCAACGTGTAAGATAGAAATCGGGGGCTTTGGATGGACGAGAGCAGTTTTATACTGGGCGTGGACCTCGACGGGGTGGTTGGGGATTTCTACGGGACGATGAGGAAAATTGCCGCGGAATGGCTTGACAGGCCCGTGGAAACCCTGACCAAAGACGTAGGCTATGGCCTGGATGAATGGGGCATCGCCGAATACGGTGGCTATGACAGGCTGCACCGTTTTGCCGTAACCCAGCGTAACCTGTTCCGGGACATGCCGCCGATTAAGGACGCCCCCGCGGTGCTGCGAAAACTTTCCGGCAAGGGTGTCTATGTCCGCATTATTACCCACCGGCTTTTTCTTAAATATTCCCACAAAACCAGCATCACCCAAACCGTTGACTGGCTGGATAACTACGATATACCGTACTGGGACATCTGTTTTATCGGCGACAAGGTTGCCGTTGGGGCCCATTTGTACATTGACGATGCGCCCGCGAATATCGAACAATTGAGGGAGCAGGGCCATAAAACAATCGTGTTCTCCAATTCCACAAACAAAGACATGCCGGGGCCGCGGGCCGATTCCTGGCGCGATGTGGAAAATCTGGTCCTGGAAGCCTGGGAAGAATGGAAAACCGGAACGACCAGCATGTTTGCGTAGAGGTATTCATGGAAGATATGGCGCGGATGCGGGTTTGGTGACGATGACGCGAAAAACGGAACGGGTGGAGCTTGTCGTTCTAAACAAGCCCGGCGTACTTGGCAGGGTTGCCGGCCATATACGCCATGAAGGCTGGAACATCAAACGTCTTGTGGTAGACGAAGATGAACCTGCCGCCGCGGCCGTACAAGCCGGAACTTCCACGATGGAAATCGATATTGAGGGAACCCACACCAAACTTGCCCAGGTAATGGACAGGATCCTTAACCTGGACTGCGTGATAAGCGTCGCGATGATCCAAAACGGGCAGAAGATCGTGCGCCGCCGCTCCCAGGATACGGCGGCCTCTTCGCCGGTTTTTGAAGCGGCCTCTGCCGTTCCGCCCGAAAAACAGGGCCGTTTCCGCATACTGGCAATCAATCCCGGTTCCACCTCAACCAAATTCAGCCTTTTCGACGATGATAAATCTGTTTTAACAAAAACAATTCAGCATGACGCGGCGGTATTATCCCGTTACGCTTCGGCGCTGGATCAGAAGGAGCTTCGCCGGGGCTGCATTGTAAAATGCCTTGAAGAAGCGGGCGTCGACAGCGCTTCCCTTGACGCGATAGCCGGAAGAGGCGGCCTTTTGAAACCGATTGAAAGCGGCACATACCAAATCAATCAAAAAATGCTGGAAGACCTCCATTCCGCCACGGCGTCCATTCACGCTTCGGCGCTGGGAGCCATTATCGCCGCGGAAATTGCCGGGCCCCTTTCGATCCCCGCCTATGTGGTTGATCCGATAGTCGTTGACGAAATGGACCGTAACGCCAAACTTACCGGTATGCCCGGCATTGAACGTTCCAGTGTTTTTCACGCCCTTAACCAGAAGGCCATAGCCCGGCGTCTCGCGGCACAGCTGGGTAAGCCTTACGAAAACACCCGTTTTGTCGTGGCCCATCTTGGAGGCGGCATTACCGTGGGGGCGCACCGGTACGGCAGGGTCATTGACGTTAACGACGCCCTTTCCGGCGAAGGGCCATTTACCCCGGAACGTACCGGCGCCATTCCGGCGATTCCGCTTATCAGCATGTGTTTTTCCGGGGAATATACCGAAGCGGAAATGATCGAAAAAGTCACGAAAAAGGGCGGGATGAAAGCCTACCTGGGAACCGGCGATCTTAGGGATGTCCAAAAGATGATCCATGATGGGGATGAATTTGCCGCGCTGGTGCTGGATTCCATGGCGTATCAGGTTTCCAGGGAAATCGGCGCGATGGTCGCCGTCCTTGAAGGGTTGGTAGATGCCATTATTCTTACCGGCGGCCTTGCCCATTCAAACCGTTTTACCGGCGCGATAAAACAGCGGGTGGATAAGCTGGCCCCGGTCTATGTGTTCCCCGGCGAAGACGAAATGCTTGCACTGATAGGCGGCGTCCTTAGGGTACTCCGCGGCGAAGAACAGGCCGCGCGGTATGGTTGAATAAAAATCGAGCCGCGTTAAAAATAGCCACGGGCGCCCATGAACCGGGCTTTGTAGTAGCGTTCGTTAAGATTGGAAACGATCACCCCCAATTCGGGCCCCTGGGAAGCGGCGTGGACAAAAGTAACGCCTTCTCCGGTATTTTCAATAACAATTCCCGCATGGCTTGCCCCTGGTCGTATCGTGGTGAATACAAGCACGTCTCCGGGTTTGACTTCATCAAGGACAACAGCTTTCCCGCCTGTCCACAGACCTTCGGTAGAACGGGAAAGCTCCATTCCGGCGGCTTTATGGTAGGCATAATAGATAAGGCCGGAACAATCAAAACCTTCCGGGTCCGCTCCGGCATATTTGTAGGGAACGCCCAGACATTGCAAAGCCGTTTCAACAACACGATTCCTGAGCAGGACTTCCATGTCAAATTCAGGGGCGTTTTCGTCGGCAACCGCCGAGGCTATATCCGGGATATCCGCTTCGGCAGAGGAGGTTTCCTGGGACATACAGGCCGAAAGCGAAATAAAAAAAACGATACCTGCGATAAAAAGATTTTTCATTTAATCTTAAACGATTTGTTGAGCAGCCTGATAAGTTCCGAAAGTATTTCTGACTGCGGTGACCGTATCGGGACGGTTCCGAAAACATCGCGGCGTTCCCGGTCAAACCAGCGGTAGAGACCTGCCCGTTTGTCGTCATCCGGCAGGGGGGAAGAGGTTATTTTGACAAGCTGCAGCATTTCGGCCCGGTTGAACATGATCCAGTCGTTATTGCAGCTAAGGTAGTAGCTGTGTTTGTCTTCGGAAATTTTAAGGCTGATGCCCACCGCCTTTGATTTACCGGGCGCCGCGCTTTCCGTCTGACGGGTACGGGCCATGGATTTATTGAGCGCGTCTACCTGCATGTTGTAAATATGCACACGGGCCTGCTCAATAAGAAAAAGAAGACCCTCTTCATCAAGCTGTGGAATAAGACTTTTTAATTCCGCCGCGAGTTTTTCGGTTTTTCCCTGCTTTTTTGCCTTGTTCCCCCGGCCGGAACTTTTTGCCGTATCCCCTGCCGGGCGTTTGGCGGATTTTGCCGCAGGCTTTGTCGCGGGTTTCGCCGGTTTTGTTTTGGGCGCTTTCTTTTCGGCCATTACTTTATCTCCTGATCCATTTTTAACTGAAGGTTTTTTTGTATATAGGTTCGTATTTTGGTCCGAACCACGGGATCGATTTTCTGGGTAAAGACAATAACATACACTTTGTCCGCGCCGTCCATACGGGAACCGAAGACAAGACCTTCTACCTTGAGTATGGAACTTTGCAGCTTTATCTGAATATCCGGGAAAAGGGAATTTTTCTCCGGTTCCGGATCTTCGTTAAAAACACAGGAAAGGCCGACAACGCTGATATCCCAGATAGTTCCATTGATGTACTTTCCGTCAAGGGAAATATTGATGCTCGCCATAGGATCGTCCCGTGTATCGGCCCGGACGTATTTTCGGCGGCCCTTGGCTTCCACAGACCTTAAAATCTCCAGAATATTCTTGATTGCCTTTCCCGTATTGGACTTGAGCGGCACATAACCGCCCTGTATTTTGAGGGTATTCAGGTAAAAGCGTTTCGCGTCGTCGTTGTCCGTATTGACAATAACTCCAACAACCGCATCTTTGGTTTCATCGCTTTCCGTAATGTTCCGGATAAAGACTTCCCAGTCTTTGGACGGCAGCGCTTCATCCACACTTGCGAATACAACCGACAACGGATAGCGGCGGAGGATCTCTGTTATTTTGCCGGCGTCCCGTATAACGTAAACTTCGTATTCTTGCTGGGTCAACTCGGAGACGATTTCATTCTGCGTTAGAGCCGAAGGATGAATAAAAAAGACCTTCTTTCCCAGAATCTCTGTGTTATTGCCATCACCCATAGAAATATGGTATTCCAAAAGAGCCTTGAATACAAGAAGTACCGCGCCGCTTACCTAATTTCGACAAGCTCCATTTCAAAAACGAGGAAACTATTGGGCGGAATGGCGCCGTTGCCCGCGCCGCGTTCCCCGTAGGCAAGTTCCGGGGGAATAACGGCAAGCCGCTTTTCGCCTACCTTCATGTCGAGTACCAGCCTGTCCCAGCCGGAGATCACCTGTCCTGTGCCGGCGGTAAATTCAAGCGGGCCGCCGTGGGCATCTGAGGCGTCGAAGACTTCGCCCGTGATGAACATTCCTGTATAAGAAACCCGCACGGTACTGCCCGGACGGGGCTTATCGCCATCGCCCGCTTTTTGGATCGTGTACATGAGCCCCGACGGATCCCCGGTAAGCCCCGGATATTTGGCCTTGATTTGGGCAAGATCCGCGTCACGCCGGGCTTTGGCTTTGGCCGCCGCGGCCTCTTTTGCCGTTACAAGAAATCTGTCAAAGGCCGCCTGATCCGCCTTAAAAGCCTGGGCGCCGGGACCGTTTCGTACTATCGTGACGCTTTCAATTTTATCACCCTGTTTGACAAAGTTTACCACCTGCTGGCCTTCTACCACCCTGCCGAATACTGTGTGATGATCATCCAGCCAGGGGGTAGCTACAAGGGTGATAAAAAACTGGCTGCCGTTGGTTCCGGGACCGGCGTTGGCCATCGAAAGGATTCCGGGAACGTCATGGCGCAGGCCGGGATCGAATTCGTCGGGAAACTGGTAACCGGGACCGCCCTGCCCGTTACCCAGGGGATCGCCGCCCTGGATCATAAAATCCTGGGCGTCGCCGTTGGCCTTGGAAATAACCCGGTGAAACGTTAAGCCGTTGTAGAAAGGCTTTCCCGCGCAGAACGTCATTTTTCCTTCGGCAAGGGCTACAAAATTGCACACTGTAAGAGGGGCTTTTTCATACTCCAGCCGGACAATAACTTCACCCCGGTTTGTTTTAATCCGGGCAAAAAGACCGTTTCCAAGAACGGCGTCGCCGGGAGAAGACTGGGCTTCTACTTCGTTTAAGGCGATTTTGGGAGGCCATTTTTCGGAACAGGAAAAAAACAACACCGGGATGAGGATCGAGCCCCAAAAAGGAACAATTTTACGTATAACCATGGAATTATCTTACCATAGACACCCGGTTTATTACAATCTATAATACAATGATATGGACATAACGGAGATTCAGGACGAGCTTTTGCATTTGGAATATCCTAATTTACTTCCTGATCACGATCCTGATATTGAGCGTTATTATTACCTTCGGTCTACAGGCCAATCCAGAGACGCCCTGGCCATATATCAATACAGGCTGCGGCCCCGTTATCCGGACGATGGATTCCGTACCTGGCTGCTCCGTTCCTACCGCAGCCATGATCCCGCTTTCCGGGGACTTTTGGCAAAAGGCTACCGGATGCTGGGTGAGCGTTCCCTGAACCGGATAAAAAACATTATTTTCTATATTGCCGAAAAAGCCGAATCGTTCAACGAAAAAGACGTTTATTCCACAATAAGAACCGCCGAAGACATACTGCGCTTTCTGCCCCAGGAACGTTATGAAGCTGTGGCGGGCATTGATCGGTTTCACCGCTATGCCGCGGCGCTTAATTTAAAAGAACGTTCCGTAGCCAAAGCTTCGGAATTGGTTCGGGCATATTTGACCGATACTCTTTCGGTAGTGGAAGAAGAACGCCGCCGCCGTTCCGAAGCCGACCGTAAAGCCATGGAACAGGAACGGCAGCGTCTTGTAAAAGCCGATTACGACAGTTACCTGTTCCAGAAAAAGTTTGGGTACAGGCCCCATCTTATCGACCTTTCTTCGGTGGTTTTTTCCGAAGCGGATCTTGCCCGCATCGAGATTCCTCCGTTTCAGCGGCTCGAAGACCAGGTTCTGGCGTACTGCATAAAATACTGGAACATGGTAAACGATCCCGCTTTCGAGCGCATACTCTTTCTCTATTCCCGCAAATACGGAAGAAAAAACTACGATGTGTTTATCGCCATACGCCGGGGCAGGATGGCAAAGCGCCGGGATGATGAAATCCTCGCTTCGATTGTAAGCGTTTTGATAACCGGATACTATTATTCGATTCAGGGTGATATTTACCTTCAGCGGAGCTGGAACGCGATCAAAAACGCCCTGCAAAACCAGGTTCAATCCCGGCCGGCCCTGCCGCCGCCTCCTCAGACCAGGATGGCCGGACGGGCCGTTTTGCCAAACAAGACCGCCGGGGCCGTCAAGTCCGCCAAAGTTACAAAGCTGAAAATTGCCCCCGGGGTCAAGCCAAAAAACACGTCCCGGATTGCTCCCAAAGCGAAGACGGTTTCAAAAAAGGCCGTTATTGCCAGGCCGGTTCAGCCGCCGGCCCCGGCCCCCGTTTCGGTCCGGCCGGCCGTTCGTCCGCCGGTAAAAGTACCGGCCGGCCTCAAACCCGCCAGGGAACAAAAAACCACGATTGTCGCAGCCCGGCCTTTGCCGGTTCCGGCGCCGGTCCGGCCGGCCTCTGTGTCGGTTCCCGTTATCCAGCGCCCGGCTCAGCCCGCGAGGCCGGCACCCGTTACGCAGCGTCCGGTACAGCCGGCTCAGCCGGCCCGGCCCGCCGCGAGGCCGGTCCCCGCGCCGGTCAAGCCGGTACAACCTGTCCGGCCGGTTCCCGCGCCTGTTACCCGGCGTCCGGCCCAGCCCGTGAGGCCGGCGCCGCTTTTCGCTCCATTGGTTCCCGCGTCACCGCCCCCAAAACCGAGAAAACAAAAAGTGTTTTCCACAAGCCTGGAAAAAGCACGGGGTTCCGTGTCGGACAGGCTCAAAGAGTTGTCCGGCCGTTCTTACGACGTGTACGAAGATCGCTTCCTTGCCAAAACAAGGAACGCGATCCGAAAAGTGCTGGGCGCCGGAAAAGGTTTGTTCTTCAATCTGCCCGAAGAAGCGGAAGATTTGGTTTTTGGCTTTCTGCGGGACAACTATTCGAATCCCTATATGAACTGGGAAGATTCAGCGGAACGGAAAAACCTGCTCTCGATGGGTTTTGATCTGCCTTCAATCATTCCGGTTATCGATGAATGTTACCGGACTCTTTCCGGTTAAGGAATATTACAAAAATGAAAATAAAAACGGTTCTGTTTTTATTGCCGATCTTTTTTCTGCTGAACGGCTGCTCAAAGGGCGAAAGCGGCTTTAACGCAATGTCTGCGCAGGCGGCTTTCGGATCGGGCAGCGCGGTCATGGAAGAAGGCGGATTCAGCGCGGCGGACGCATCCGAGGAAGCGGCCCGAAGCCGGGAAACGGCCCGGAACGAAACGGACGATGCTGTTCGTTCCGCGGAAAAAACACGCAAACTTGTCAAAACCGCCACTGTTGAAATTCGGGCGGATAAATCCCTGCTTGACGAAGACGGGAAGATTTTCGGAGCGTCGAAAAAAATCGACGAGCTGCTTAACGCGCACGACGCCTATTCCGAGCGGAGCGTTATCTACGAAAATTCCCTCAACTATACGATCAGGGTTCCCCAGGATTCCTACGAAGCGATGCTTTCGGGGCTTTCCGTTTTGGGCAAGGTTAGTTCCCGCGCCGAAACCGTCGAGGACGTAACGCTTAACTACTACGATCTTGCCGGGCGGCTTGCCACAAAACAGGCCCTGCTTCAAACGTTCCGGTCGTATCTTGCCAAAGCCCAAACCATGGAAGATATTCTTTCCGTTGAAACAAAGATAGCGGAACTGCAGAACGAAATCGACTGGCTCGGCACCGAACTTGCCGGACTTTCAAACCTTGTGGATTATGCGACGATACACCTGATCCTTCGCAGTCCCCAGACGTCAACGGGCGATACCCTGGGAGACAGAATCACGGATCTTTTTGAAAGTTTTGGTGATGTGGCATCAGGCGCTTTGCTGGTGATTGTGGGAATTGTCATTTTCGGCATACCGCTGATTGTTGTTTTCCTCATCGTGTTCTGGCTCCTGTTTGGAAGAATCGGGCTTTTGAAAAAGGCGTTCCGCCTTGCCGCGGGAAATTCGCCGTACAAGACGGGATTGGGCATCAAATCCGATTTTGATACAACGATCAAGAAGGACTAAAAATGGGTATTGTTAACACGGCCAAAAAGAACGGGTTCCTGGTAAGAAACTTAAGGAATTTTTTTGAACATCGCGCGCTGTGGATGTATTTTCTCTGTGACGAAGCCCGAAAAACCGGGGCAAGACCTGAACAATTCGCCCCCGCCGCAATCCGCCGCTGCGGATTGTTTCACGGCGGCCGGGCCATTACCGGCATTGATTCGCAGCAAGCCGCGGCGGAAGGCGCACGGCGCGGGGGAAGCTGTAAACTGTTAAAGAAAAAACTTTTCCCCAGGGCCGGACAGATGATCTTTGAAATGAAAATACTGCGGATTACCGACGATAACCTTGACGTGGATTTTTATTACTGTCCCTTGGTAGCGGCCTGGAAAAAACAGGACTGCGGCGACGAAGAATGTGACAAGATGTGCGAGTGGGCCATGGAGGGGGACAGGGGGATTGCGGAAGCATTCGGATGCGAGCTGGATCTTCCGAAAACCATAGCCAAAGGAGACGGGGTTTGCCAGATCCGGTTTAGACGGAAAAACTGATGTTCCTTTACGAAACCCATCTTCATACCTGTCAGGGAAGCGCCTGCGGTGTTTCCCCGGGCAGGGACTATATCAGAAAATACAAAGATCTCGGTTTTACGGGGATCATGGTAACCGATCATTTTTTTAACAGCAATACAACCGCCGATCGCTGCCTGCCCTGGAGAGACTGGGTTAATGCGTACTGCGCGGGCTTTGAGGATGCCCGCGAAGAAGGCGAAAAGCTGGGACTTGATGTTTTTTTCGGATGGGAAGAAACCTTTGACGGGGACGATTACCTTGTCTACGGCCTTGATAAGGCCTGGCTTTTTGACCATCCGGAACTTGTCCGCTGGACCAGGGCGGAGCAGTTTCGGGAAGTGCGCAAGCACGGCGGCTGTGTAATCCAGGCCCATCCTTTCAGGCAGCATTCCTACATACGGCAGCTGCACCTTGCCCCGTTCCTCGTTGACGGCATAGAAGCCGCCAACGATGGCAACCACGAAGCCGTGTACGACGGCCTTGCCATGGAATACGCCCGCCTTCTGGGGCTGCCCGCCGTCGCGGGTTCCGACATCCACGACGCGGACGATCTTCTATCCGATGAACCTTACGGCGTGGAATTTGAGACAAGGCTTGACTCGGTAAACGACTATGTGCGGATAATACTGGAAGGAAAAGGATCCGTTACGGCTAACGGAACCATTTCCCTGCATATTCCCCCCGGACGCTGCGATTACCGGAAAGAAGACGGGGCGCGGCGTTTTGCCCTTAAAGTTGATATTCGGGACCGGGCGGATAAACCCGTGGGTAAACCAACGATCATGAATTTTGATAAAATAAGAGCGTATATAGGCGGCATTGGAAAAGTTTCTGATTCCGGACAAGGGGTGCGAAAATGGCAAAGCTGAATGTGGGCATACTTTGCGGAGGCAAGTCCGCGGAACACGAGGTTTCTCTCCAGTCGGCGATAAACATATACGACGCGATAGACCGGGAAAAGTACACCCCTGTCCTTATCGGCATTGATAAATCGGGCGGATGGAACTTTGGCTCAGGCGGCCCCAAACAATGTATCGGTAATCCGGAAAACCCAAAAAACATCTGTCTCCGTCCCGGCAGAGCCGCCGCCCTGACGCCGGAAAGCGCCGGCCGCCTTACCGGCGCGGTTCGGGACAGCGACGTGGTTCAGGACTTCCCCAAACTCGACGTGATCTTTCCGATACTTCATGGTCCTTTTGGTGAAGACGGTACCGTGCAGGGTCTTTTAAAGCTTGCCAACCTTCCGTTTGTGGGTTCCGGAGTGCTCGGTTCCGCCGTTGGCATGGACAAGGATGTGATGAAGCGGCTCCTCAGGGACGCCGGCATTCCTATCGGTAAATTTCTCGTGATTCGGGACGGGCCGGTCACGTACACCGGCGGGCCAGCCGCCGGTATGGGCCCGGTGGATGACGGCAAAACCGCGCCCGCTTTTGCCGCGTCAAAGTTTGCCGCGCCAAAATTTGATGATGTCGCCGCGGAACTCGGCCTGCCTGTTTTTGTAAAGCCGGCCAACATGGGTTCCAGCGTAGGGGTAAGTAAAGTCAACGGTGAAGAACAATACCGCGCCGCTCTGGAAGAAGCGTTCAGGTTCGATACAAAGGTAATCGTTGAAGAAAACATTCCGGGCCGGGAAATAGAATGTTCTGTTTTGGGAAACGAAAACCCGATAGCGTCAGTTCCCGGCGAAATACGGGCAGCCAACGAATTTTATTCCTACGAAGCAAAGTATATCGACCCGGACGGGGCGGCGCTTGAAATTCCCGCGAAACTGCCGCCGGAAACGACGCGGCAGATACAGTCCCTGGCAGTCAAAACCTTTCAGGTTTTGGAATGCTCCGGCCTTTCACGGGTGGACTTTTTTCTGAAGGACAACGACCGGGTAATCGTAAACGAAATCAACACAATGCCGGGTTTTACCAAAATCAGCATGTATCCCAAACTGTGGGAAGCAAGCGGCATAGGTTACGCCGAACTTATCGACAGGCTCATACAACTGGCAATAGAGCGCTTTAACAGGGAAAAACATCTGGCGACAAGCTATCAAGGGTAATTACTCTACAAACAGGCGGGTGAAAAATGATAATCGGTATTGACATTGGCAGTACCACAACCAAGGCGGTTGCCATCGCGGACGGCAGGGTACTCCATAAAATAAAAACCAAGGCTTCCGACGCGTTGACTTCCGCAACCGGCGCTTTCGGCAAAATGATCGTGGAAAACGGCATCAGAATGGGCGAAATACGGAAGATTATGATAACCGGCGCCGGGGCTACAAAGATAAAAGATGAACTTTTTGGCATTTCCACCGGTATGGCCGGAGAGTTTGACTCAATCGGCATCGGGGGAATGTTCCTTGCCGGCCGGGATAATATCATCATCGCCAATATAGGAACGGGTACGGCCATTATCGACGCGGGAAAAGAACGCATATCCCACATGGGCGGTTCCGGCGTTGGCGGCGGCACAATTCTGGGGCTGGCGAAAAAGCTTCTTTCGATGTCGGACTTTAACAGTATTATGGCCCTTGCCGGTAATGGAAAGTTAAACCGGGTAGACCTGCTTCTGGAAGACATTATGGGAACGGACTTGAGTTTTTTGAACCGGGAATCCACAGCCTCA
This sequence comes from Treponema sp., assembly GCA_031257595.1. GTDB lineage: Bacteria > Spirochaetota > Spirochaetia > Treponematales > Breznakiellaceae > JAIROH01. Next base: position 11,432 of record JAIROH010000113.1, read on the forward strand.
AATTTCGGGAAAATGCTGGACAGCGCCGGCAAAGAAGACATAGCCCTGGGTATCGTAAACATGGTGTACCAGGTTATCGGAATGCTTTCGGTATTTGCCGCGAAAAGCAAGAACACCGACAAAGTCGTGGTGACGGGAAACGGCAGCAACAACCCAATCGGGAAAAAGGTGCTGGAAACGATAACCGGCCTGTACCAGGTGCATTTTGAGTATCCGCCCGACGCCGAATACACAACGGCTATCGGGGCGGGGCTTTCCGGAACGGTTCCTTAGTATTCTGTCCAGGGCTTCTGCATTTGTTTTTATAGTGTCAAAATCCCCTTAAAATCAGAATACTTGAAAGAAAAAATTCACCGCAAAGTCGAATAAGTCGAAAAAGGTATTTGTCTCAGGGTACATACCTTTTATAACGCCCCATAGAGGCGAGGTATGTACCCACGATCAAAGAGCAAATAGTGTCAAAACCCACGTCGCCGGGGGTGGTGATACATGCACATGCGCCCGTGCCCAACAAGTGCCGGACGCCTTTATAGGGATACAGATCGGCGGCGGTAAAGCCCACAAGCGGGCTAGCCGATCATCGCCTTTTCTGACGGACGCTTTGGCGTCGCTTTTTCCGCAGGATGTCGGATGCCCGCCCGGAGCTTTCCGCCGCCACCCTTCTCAAACAAAGGCGTCCGGCAATCCTGGTTACCGGCGCATGCGCCGCATGAGGGTACAGGCCCGGCGGCAATTCCCCTGTGAAGAGCATACGGCGTCCGTAGGTAATAGACTAGCAGTTTGTCGCACTTGTGCATAAAACCGTATAAAAATTCACGAAAGTGAATTTTTATACCATGCAAACTGCCAAAGCAGCCCGTTGCGCTTGTGGTAACGCAAAGGCATCCGGCGCTTCCCTGTTCAGGGCACGGGCACATGTGCCTCGATAATCAGCGACGCGGACGAAAGCGGTTATTTTGGCCTTTGATT
>JAIROH010000016.1 GCA_031257595.1 Treponema sp.
TGCATACTTATGCAAAAATATCCCGATTTATGGGCTCCTTTGGCAGTTTGCATGGTATAAAAATTCACTTTCGTGAATTTTTATACGGTTTTATGCACAAGTGCAACAAACTGCTAGCCCGCTTGTGGGCTTTGCCGCCGGCCTGTATCCCCATAAAGGCGTCCGGCGCTTTTTGGGTACGGGCGCATGCGCCTGCCCCACTAAGCAGCGCCATCGGCAACTGCGTGGCCGTGGGCTTTGCTGTCATTGTGGCGTTTGATTAGGCCAGAATACTAGGCGAACGCTTGTCACCCTGAGCCTTTTGCGATATACTTGAACCATGAAAAATTGCCGTTTTTTGCTCTTTTTCCCGTGTTTTTTTGTTTTTTTTGCCGGTTTTTCACTAAACGCGCAGGAAATAGTCACTGCGGGACGCTACCTCGAGATGGTTTCGGAGCGCTACGGTTCCATCAGGGATTATGAGGCGAGAATTGCCATTCAAAATGGAACCATCCAGATGTACGGCAATGTGAGCCACCTGGGGCCCAGTTTTCTTCGTATAGATTTTACCTCTCCGGCCGAACAGGTGATAGTTTATAACGGGGAATCGCTTATGGTGTACCTTCCCGGAGACAGGGCCATCCTTAATCAAAATGTGGGCAGTCAGGGAGAAGGGGCCAATCTGGCTACTTCCCGGGGCCTGACTTTACTCAGGCGTAATTACATTCCCGCTTTTGTGGTAGGCCCCGAACCGATACCCCTGGAGGAAGGTTCCGGTGAAAGGGTGGTTAAGCTCCGCCTTGCCCGCCGTTCCGCCTCGGAAGGCTTTAGGGAGATCATACTGGATGTGGATCCGGAAACAAGGCTCATAAGACGGGTTACCGGAAGAACCGTAAACGAAACCATCGTCCGTTTTGATTTTTCCAACATCAGGATTAATCAGGGGATTCCGGAACAACGTTTTGTTTTTGACGCTCCCCCTGCGGCGAACATGTTCAACAATTTTCTGTTCAAAGATTCTGAATAAGGCCCGGAGGAATTGTGGAATCTCTAGGCGATAAACTGCGGGTTGCCCGCGAAAACAAAGGTTACAGTTACGAGCACGTGGGCAGGGAGACCAATATTGCCCGCAGGTATCTGGAAGCCCTGGAAACGGAAGACTTCGCGAAATTTCCGGGAGAGCCGTATCTGCTGGGGTTTTTGCGGAACTACGGCGAGTACCTGGGACTTGAAACGGACGAACTCCTCTCGCTCTACAAAGCCATCAAAATACAGGAACAGCCAATCCCCGTGGAGCAGCTTTTAAAGTCGTCTCCGGGTTTCCCCAAATTCCTCGTGGTTTTACTGATTGCGCTTCCTGTTCTGGCTTTTCTGGCCGGAAGCGTTTATTTTATTTTCCTGCGTCCCCGGACGCGGGGCGTGGAGTCCGTACAGGCGCAGATCCCCAGCGAATATATCCTTGAAGGGATAAACATGGAGCGCCGTTTTTACCAGGGGGATACGATACTTATTCCCATAGGGAACGAACGGTTTAAGGTGGAGCTGCGCGAAATGGCCGATCCCCTTGCCCTTGTTGTCCCCAACGGCCGGGCGGAACTCAGCCTGGGCGGCAATACCGATCTTGATCTTGACGGAGACGGTTTTGCCGACATACGGGTAACCCTTGCCGATTACGACAGGACTTCGCCGCTTTCGGGCGCTTTGATACGCTTCGACACAAGCCTTCAGCCCGCCGCGGCGGCAGGCGAAAACGCCGTGCCGTCCGGAGCCCAAAATCAAAATACGGTTATCTTTTCTTCGTCCACCGCGTATCCGTTTACCCTCCAGGCCCAGTTTCAGGGTTATTGTATGTTCCGCTGGGAGATAGACCGCCGGGATCGGAGCGAAAGGTATTTTTCCCGTACCGACGAAATTAGTATCCAGGCCCAGAACGGGATCAGGCTCTGGGTTTCCAATGCCGCCGCGGTCAGACTCCAGATTATCGGCGCCGGCCGGACCGTTCCTCTGGAAATCGGCGCGGCCGGCGAGGTTGTGGTCGTGGATCTCCGCTGGCTCAGGGACGAAGACGGCAGATTCAGGCTCGTTCAATACCGGCTTGAGTAAACGCTATTTTCTGGATCCGTTCGGCTGCGCGAAAAACCAGGTAGACGCCGAAAATATGATGGCCGGCCTCGACGCCGCCGGCTGGACGGCCTGCGCGGACGCTTTGGACGCGGATCTTATCATTGTCAATTCATGCGGATTTATCGAAAAAGCCAAACGTGAATCAATAAACGCCGTCCTTTCATGGCGTTCCCTGTACCCCGAAAAAAAGATCCTTCTTGCCGGCTGCCTTCCCCAGCGTTACCCCGCGGAACTCGCTGAATCCCTGACCGAGGCCGATGGTTTTTTCGGCAACGGGGATCTTTCCCGCATAGCCGAAGCCGCGGCATCCGTTTCCGGCAATGGGAAAAAAACGCCGTACACGGGCCGGAAAAAACCGGAACCCGTACAAACCAGGGCCGGACAAGCCGGCCTTGAACAAACCGGCCCGGCGGGGGAGCGGCCCCTGCTGGGTTTTCCCGGCCAGGCCTATGTAAAAATCTCCGAAGGCTGTGACAACTTTTGTTCGTTCTGCGCGATACCCCTTATCCGGGGACCGCTTCGCAGCCGTTCAGTCTCCGACATAACGGAGGAATGTAAAACCCTGCTGGGACGCGGGGTAAAAGAACTTTGCCTTATCGGTCAGGATTTAAGCTCGTACCGCCCGGCCGGCGGCGGCGATCTCCGCGGACTGGCCGCGGAGATCGCCGGGATCAAAGGCGATTTCTGGGTACGCTTCCTTTACCTTCATCCTGATCGTTTTCCTTTGGAACTGCCCCGGTTTATGCGGGAAGACAGCCGGTTCCTTCCGTATTTTGATATTCCGTTTCAACACGCGTCTCCTTCCGTTCTTAAAGCGATGAACCGGGAAGGAACCGGCGAAGGCTACCTGGAACTTCTTGACCGTATCAGGGACATCCTTCCCGACGCGGTGATCCGCTCAACTTTTCTTACCGGTTTTCCTGGCGAGACCGAAGAGGATTTCGCCATGCTTGTTGATTTCCAGCAAAAAGCCCGGTTCGACTGGCTTGGGGTTTTTGTCTATTCCCGCGAAGAAGGTACGCCGGCCTATTCCATGGGGCAAAGGGTGGCAAAGAAAACCGCGGAAAGCCGTAAAACGGTCATCGAGGAAAACCAAATCCCCATTACCGAAAAAAGGATGGACCGTTTTGTGGGCCGGCGCATGGAGGTTCTGGTGGAAGAAAAACTCGACGCGTCTTTTTACCTGGGGAGGCTTTTCTGTCAGGCGCCGGAAGTGGACGGGGCCGCGGTTATACATGCCGGAACCGCTTCCGGCGTTTCGCGGACGGTCCGTAAAACGCCGTTCAAAACGGTTTTGAACGCCGGCGGCCTTGTTCCCTGCCGGGTACTGCGCAGGGCAGGTTTCGATCTGGAGGTTGAGCCGGATGGACTATCTTGATTCCCTCAACCCGGAACAGCGTCAGGCAGTACTTCACGACGGCAAAAGCCTCCTGATACTTGCCGGCGCGGGATCGGGAAAAACCCGGGTCATTACCACCAAAATAGCCTACCTTATCCGGGAACGGGGTTATGCGCCATGGTCGATCCTCGCGGTAACTTTTACCAACAAGGCCGCCAGGGAAATGGCCGCCAGGGCTTCGAGCCTTGATGAACGGGCGGGCGGGGCCATGCTCAGGACATTTCATTCTTTCGGAGCGTGGTTTCTCCGCCGTAACGCCGCCCTGGCGGGTCTTAATTCGGGCTTTGTGATCTACGACGACGACGACGCGGTATCCCTTCTGGGAACCCTGATGGCGGACGCGTCGAAAGCCGAACTCCGTGAAACGGCGACGCTCATTTCCAGGGCAAAGGATTACTTTCTTTCCCCGGAAGATCCGGAACTGGATCGCGTTGACTACAGGCCAAAATTCCGCAAAATCTACGGCCTTTACGAAGAAAAGAAACGAAAGATCGGCAATGTGGATTTTGGCGATCTGATAAAACTACCGGTTGAAATTTTGCGGAACAATCCGGAGCTTGCTTCCAGGTTCAGAGAGCGCTTTTCGGTTATCATGGTGGACGAGTATCAGGATTCCAACGTCGCCCAATTCAGGCTGCTCAGCGAGCTTGCCGGCGAAACGACCTACATCTGCGTGGTCGGCGATGACGATCAGTCGATCTACCGGTTCCGGGGCGCGGAGGTAAAAAACATTCTTGAGTTTCCGGATCGTTTTCCGGGAACCGACATAATACGGCTGGAACAGAACTACCGTTCTTTCGCCCCAATCCTCAACCTTGCTTCTTCGGTGGTGGATCATAACGAAGGCAGGCTCGGCAAAACCCTCAGGGCCTGCCGGATCGGCGGAAAAAAACCGGCGCTGGTTTTTCTTCCCAGCCAGGATGAGGAAGCTTCGTTCTGCGCGGAACTTGTTGAACGTTCGACCGGGGGCAAAAAAGCCGAACGGGCGCGTTATTCCGACTGGGCCATACTCTACAGAACCAACGCCCAGTCTCTGGGCTTTGAAACGGAATTGCTTAGAAGACGAATCCCCTACAAAGTTGTGGGCTCCCTTAAATTTTATGAGCGGGAAGAGATAAAAGACGCTCTGGCCTTGCTTGCCCTTGTGGTAAATCCCCGCGACGAGGTTGCCTTCCGCCGGGTGATCAACAAACCTGCCCGGGGAATAGGCGGGACGAGCGTTGAAAAGATCGTCGCGGCCTTTGAAAGCGGGGAAGCGTTCCGGGATCCCGGAATTCCGGCGTCAACGGGAGCCGGGGTTCCCGTACCGGCGGAACCCGGACGTTCCGTCCGGAACCCCGTATCCCAGGCGAAATCCGGGGTTCGATCGTCAGGCGGAATTCGGGCGGCGAGGTCCGGGGCGCAGACCCAGTTTGATTTTGAAGACGCCGCCGGCAGAATTAATTTCGATACTGATGCTATTGATGATTCCGATAAAATCAGCCCGGAGGAGGAACCGTTTCCCGGAGAACGGTTTCGCGGCGATTTTTCAGACGAACAGGGTTTGCTTGACGCCGCCCGCCGTCTTGTCCTTCCCCCGAAGGCGGCTTTGGGGATAGAAACCTTTGCCGCGATACTGGGCCGGGTCCGTGGACTGCTTGCGGGAAACGGGCGGGCGAACGGCGGCTTTGCCAGCCGGCGGGATGGAACGGATGACAGGCCGGCAAACGTCAGGCCCGGTGGCAGGGCGAACGGCGGGACGGCGGACAAACCGGCGGCCGGTAAGCCGGAAGCGGGTAAAAGCCCTTCACCGGATCTAAGATCCGGTGAAGGGCTTTCGGTATGCGTGGCGGTTTTGATCCGCGATTCAGGCCTGGCCGAATATCACACCGCTCATGACGAAATTAACGGATACCAGCGGATCGGCAACCTGCAGGAACTGGTTAACGCGGCGAGCCTGTATCCGGCCGATACCGCCGGGCTTCTGGAATTCCTCGAACATATAGAGCTTGATCGTTCGATAGAAGAAGACAACCGTTCCGGGGATTTTGACGCGGTTACCCTTATTACGCTGCACAACACAAAGGGGCTGGAATTCCGCCGGGTAATACTCACCGGGCTTGAACAGGGGATCTTTCCCCGGAACGATAAAGAAGCCGATGATCTTGAAGAGGAACGCCGGCTTTTTTACGTAGGGGCTACCAGGGCAATGGATGAGCTGTACCTGTGTTCCTGCGCCCTGCGCCGCATGTACGGCAGAACCCAGTCCATGCTACCGTCCCTTTTTTTGCAGGAGGCGGACAGGTCGAGCCTGCGGGTTATCGGCGCCGCCCCGGCGGGCTTTCTGTCCCGGACAGAATCGCATGCCGCCGGAGCCCGGCGGGCGTACGGCCCATTACAGAGCAGGCGTTCTTCCGACGGCAGGTGGCAGCTGGGGGAAAGGGTATTTCACGACGATCAGGGCTATGGAAATGTGGCGGGGATAGAAGAAGGAGAAGACGGCCCTGTGGTAAAAGTACGTTTTGACAACGGCTATGAAACCCGTTTTTTAAGCGCGTATCAAAGTTCCAAATTTACCAAAATAGGAAACAAGGACTAAGGCAACGCTGATTACCGTGGATACAGAAGCCGGGAATAGAGAAAAGGAAAGTATGATAGAAACTGATATTGAACTGCTCCGCCTGATGCCGGAAATACACCGCGCCAGGGGATGGCGTCTTTATGCCAAAGACGGCTCCCGTATTGTCGACCTCTGGCAATACGGCGGCCGGGCGCTTTTGGGCCATACCCCGCCGGGTCTGCTCCGGGCGTTAAAAAACAGCGCCGAAAGGGGCCTTTTTGTCCCTTTTTCCCATTTCACCGAAGGAAGGTTCCGCAAAGCCCTTGCCGCCCTGTTGCCCGGACACCGGTTCCGTGTGTATTCCGGTGGAGAAGGCCTCGGCGCGGCTTTGGCTGCCGCCGAAAAGGTTTTGCCCGGCCGTGTCCGGGGTTCTGCCGTATGGCGGCCGTTTCTCGACATACCGTCCGGGCCGCTTTTTATCCCGGTTTTGCCGTTTCCTTTTCCCGGCGCCCCGGCTGTTCTTGTCCTTGGTCCGGAAGCGGATTCAGCACTGGAAGGCGTTTTGCCTGTGGAAACCGTCTCCCCAACAGCCCTTGCCGCCGCGGCCCGCTGTATTTGGGACCTTATTGCCGTGTCTCCCGGCCGCGGCGAACCCTGTTTCCCGAAACTGGCTTTAGGCCGGGATTCCGCGGGAGGCCGGAACTGGCGGCGGCAGGGGATCTACCTGAGCTACCTGCCCGGCAATGATTCCGCCTGCCCGGCCTGCGGCAGTAACGCGAAAAGCTATCCAGCCCTGTTCCGGCGTTTCCTTGACGCCGGGTTCCTTCTGCCCCCGTCGCCTTCTCAGCCGGCCATACTCCCCGGAGAGCTTTCACGGGGAGAAGAAGCGAAGCTTGCGGAACTGCTCAGAATGGAATGAGGGCGGCACATGCGCCCGGATTTGAAGTTGTTCTTTGGGGTTCTTTTACCGATCGTCTTTGAAAACGATTCAAGCGGAAAAACATTTGCGGTCATAGCGAATGTGTGGCATATTATTTCCGGACATTCCGTGAATATCCGGAAATAACGATTATAATTAAACTTAGCGGCAGAATCGGGGTATATATGAAAAGCCTGATGTTTTTTTCCACGCTGTTCCTTTGCGGAATTCTCTTTGCCCAGAATTTTCCGTCCCTGGAGCCGTCCCCGGAAGTTTACGCCTATGCGGAAAAACTTTCCCGAACGGCATCGGCGTCATACTGGAGGGATCTTGCGGAAACGGCCCTGTGGGCTTCGTCGGTGAATACCGGAAACCAAACCGGCGCCTACCTTGAAATGATAACGGGCGTCGTTAACGTCCTTGCTTCCGATCCGAATCTTCCTTCCGATACGAAAGCGCGGGGAGAATACCTTCTTTTTTATATGCACAAAAATTTTCTTAAATCCTATTCGGAACGGCAAACCAGGCTTGACGAACTGCTGCGCAGCGGCCGCTATAACTGCGTTTCTTCCGCGGTGTTCTACATGATCCTTTCCCTGTCGTTGGGCCTTGACGCGGACGGGGTTATGACAAAGGATCACGCCTTCGCGACGATCAATACCGGACGGGAACTTATTGATGTGGAGACGACCAATATGTACGGCTTTGATCCCGGAAACCGCAAGGAATTTCAGGATAGCTTTGGAAAAGCCACGGGCTTCGCCTATGTGCCGGCAAAAAATTATCGGGACAGAACGGCGATTAATCCGCCTGAGCTGGTTTCGCTGATCCTTTCCAACCGCATCGCCGAGCTGGAATTACGGAACGATTTTTACAATGCCGTTCCTTTGAGCATAAACCGGGAGGCCCTGCTTTCAAAAAACAACCGGACAGAGCACAATTCTTTTTTTGAAGATCCCCACAAGGATATGATGACGCGGCTTTTCAACTACGGCGCATGGCTTATCAAAACCGGAAAAGACGATGATGCCCTGGCCTGGGCAGAATATGCGGGAAAGGTTTTCCCGGACGAAAAGACATGGCAGGATTTTATTTATGCGGCAGCGAATAACAGGGCCGTACGGCTGATACGCGCCCGTAAAATCGCCGAAGCCCGCGCCGGGCTGGAAGCGGTTAAGGAACGTTTAAGCGCCGATAACTACAAGACCCTTGACGGGATGGTGCTGGAAGCCGAATTGGCGGAACAGGTTAACGGCATAAAAAATTCAGGTGACGTGGAAGCGGCCCTTTCCCGTATCGGTTCTGAATGGGAACGGATTCCGGAAAAAAGCCGGGAGGAGCTGCGCAGTACTGCGGTACTAAAAGAAGTGGAACGGCTTGGCAAAACCAAAGACTGGCTTGGAGCCATCGCCTGGATCGAGGCTGCTGTCGGACAATACGGCAGCAACCGTCTCTTTGAAAATGCCTTAAGGACCCTAAGGCAGAACCGGGCCGGCGAAATTCACAACGGCTTTGCGGCTTTGTACAATAAAAGAGATTACAACGGGGCAAAGGCGTTTGTCGAAAAGGCTCTGGAAGAATACCCTGGAAACAGACAGCTGGAAGAAGATCTGAAGCTTGTGGAACAAACTCTTGCGCGCCAATAGTTGTCTTTTGGGATTTTGAATCGAAGAGGAGACGCTGTGTCTCCCACGCTCAACTCTACCCGCATCTTTGCAATCTCTGGAAACCTGTGGTTTCCTTTTTCAGGCTTGTAAAATCTTTCTGATTACCGCGCAAGCGGTTTCCATACAATCGGAACGTTATGCGACATATCGTAAATATTCTAAAAAATGAGGTGATTTCAAAATTGAAATTTTGAAATCACTACCAATAAAATATTTGAAAAATCATTGACAAATATATATAATGTGTATACAATATAAGGACGGTAATTGTATAAATTGTCATACAATTATATTTTCTGAGAATTTTTTGGAGAAATTATTATGATTAAGAAATTGATACAGCATGGAAATAGTGCCGCCCTCGTTATTGATAAACCAATAATGGAAATGTTGCATATAACCAATGAAACATTTTTTGAATTAAGCACCGATGGAAAAAATAT
>JAIROH010000044.1 GCA_031257595.1 Treponema sp.
ACCTTTATTCGAAAGTCTGGTTTAATACCCCGGAGTTCTGCTCCGGCTGAAACAAAGCAACACTTACAAAAATTTGGTATTAAACCAGACGGTATTATAAACTTCCTATCGAACGAGCATCCGTTCGAACTAAGGCAATGCTAAGGATATCGTGGAGCTCTGCTCCGCGGAGGCTCATCTGTTGAATACGATCTTGTTGAAATCTGTATTTGTCAGAACACTAGCAGTTTGTCGCACTTGTGCGTAAAACCGTATAAAAAATCACGAAAGTGAATTTTTATACCATGCAAACTGCCAAAGGAACCCGTAAATCGGGATATTTTTGCATAAGTATGCAAAAATATCCACAAGTGCAACAGGCTCCTAGAGTTTTGGGATTGGCTCTTCTCATTTCACCTTGAACTTTGAAACCTCGCCGAGCAACGTTTCAATTTGATTTTTGTTGTTTATGCTGATGTCGTTGACGTGGTTCACCGCGCTGTCGATCTGATCCGCCCCGGCGGCCATTTCATTCATGCCGTTTGTTATGCCGTCGGTCAGCTCCTCAAGGGTTTTGCTTTCCATGATAACCTGGCAGCTTCCGTCAAGCATGACCTGGGCGCCGCTTTTGACTTCCACAGTGATCTCATTCAGGCTGCTTACCGCTTCGAGAATGTTTTTGCTTCCCGTTCCCTGTTCTTCCATGGCGTTGCGGACATTGGTTTCCTGATCCGTTACCGCCTGCACGCCTTCGCCTATGACCTCGAATTTCTGCAGTACCGCGTCGGTTGATGACGACTGCGAAACACAGTCCGTCTGTTTTTGAACCTGGCCGTTCAGGGCTTCAAGGGATTTCTCGATGCTAAAAGGAACGGAGTAATAATTGATCATCAAAAGAACCGAAGGTATCCGTTTCGGACTGCCTCATGTCTTTTCCAATCCGGCCCGGATCGGCGTGGGCGGCGAGGATAACACCGGCCAGTATACCGATGCCGATTATGTTTAAAACACTGATAATAACGACAAGACGAACCCCGATTTTCATAAATCACCTCTTTTTTTTAATGGAGTTGTTCGATAACTTCATGTAATCTTGCGGAGCAAATTTATCGTATCTTGTTTTATTTCCGGTGTCAACGCGAACGCAAATTATACGCCGGTTCCAAAAGTTCCAGAAAGCCCGGATACGTTACCCCGGCCGCCTCGGCGCCTTCAATTTCCACAGGCCCCCCGGCTCCCAGCGCCGCGCAGGCCAGGGCCATCACGACCCTGTGGTCGCCGTGGCCCGAAAGCCGGACGGCTTCTCCGCGCCGAAACCCTTTCCGGGTTTCGGACAGCCCGCGGGGATTACCGTGTATGACAAGGCCGTCCGGCTTTTCCGTACATGTTACGCCGAGTTTGGCCAGCTCCGCGGCCATTACCGCTATCCGGTCGGTTTCCTTGATCCGGGCATGGGCGGCGTTAACAAGTTCGGTTACTCCTTCCGCGTAAGCGCCCAGGGCGGCCATTACCGGCAGCATGTCGGGCGTGGCGTTCAGGTCGAAAACCCCGCCGCGAAGCGGGCCGGACCGTGAAACGTTAAGCCGCCGGCCGCCGGCCGAGGTATCCGGCCCGCCCGGCCGGGAAGGTTTGTCCAAGCGATCGGACAAACTTTCCCACTGTACGTCACAGCCCATACGGGAAAGGTATTCAAAAAAAACCTTGTCGCCCTGGGTGTCGTCCGGGTCAAGGCCAAGCAGGGTAATCCGGCCCCCGCTTATGACGGCGGCGGCGGCGGGAAAAGCCGCGGACGAAAAGTCTCCCGGAACGGGACCGTTTATGGCTTTGTAGGAGGCGCCGCCCGTGATCCGGAACCGGGAAAAGTCCGGGGCACAGGCGACAAGCGGCGCGGTTCCGGTTTTATCACAATCGCAAAGTCCCTGGGCCTTGAGGTATGACAACGTCATTTCGACATACGGTTTTTCGTTCAACAGAGGCACTTCTATTTCGGTGACGGCCGTGGCCAAAGGGGAAGCGATGAGCAGCGCCGAAAGGTACTGGCTTGTAGGGCAGGAAATCCGCGCTTTCCCGCCTTTCCAGGGGCCGCGTACGGTAATGGGCGTACAGCCGTTTTTTGATTCGACCGTAACGCCCAGGCTGCCAAGGGCTTCCAAAAGCGGCGCGGCGCCGCGCCGGGCGATCTGGTCGTCCCCGGTAAAGGTGACGGGAACGGAAAAAAGGGAAGCGGCCGCGAGACCGAGAAACAGCGTTGTGCCGGAATTGCCCACGTCAACGGTCAGGTTCCGGCCGTGCGCCGGATCCGCGCACGGAACGTCCGCGGGCGGAGGACAGCCGCGTACCGTGCAGGCGGCGAGGTTTCCGCCGTCGCGGATTTCCTCAATTTCCGCACCAAGTATTTTACAGGCGGAAACGCAGGATCGCCCGTCAAGGGAATCAAGGGGATTTTCTATATACGATTTTCCTTCGGTAAGCGAAGCCATAACAAGCCGCCTGATCGTATGCGACTTCGACGCCGGGACCCGGACGCGGCCGCCGAATACACGCGGGCTGATGCATACGCGCATTACTATATGTTTTCCCAGCGGTTTTGTATTGCCGCCGCGGTATCTTCCGGGCTCCGGCCTTCAAACATACGTTTAAGTTCCTCATAAATAACCGCGTTAAGTTTTCTTGTCCGGCCTGTTCCGTAGAGTTCCCGTACCATTTCACCGGCGTCGTACATATCATAGGCCTTGGAATAGTAGGGATCGGCGTTGATAAGCTCGGGGTTCCTGCTCCCGTTTCCCGGTATGGCAAAAGCTCCGGCGGCAAGCTGTGAAGCGTGTTCCAGGAGGAACACGATAAATTCCGCCGCTTCTTCCTGCTTTTCGCTTTCGGCGCCGATTCCGGCGTACCAGCTCGAAAGGGCAAAAACGGGCTTGCCCACATACAGCGCGGGTCCGGGTATCGTAGTGATGCTGAAATCCTGTTTCATCTGTTCCCGCAGTTTTTTTACATCCGAAACGGATCCAATCATCATTCCCGCTTTTCCTTCGATAAAGATATCGAGCCTGGCCTCTTCGTCCGTGCCGAAAAAATCAGGATAAAGATACGGTTTAAGCTGATTGAGGAACGCAAGGGATTCGGCTACCTGTTTCGATCCAAAATCAAACGTATCTCCGTCCTGGATACCGGCGGACCAGATCCACGAGAGGATGTGGCGGCTTATGCCAAATGAATTTTCTTCGCCCAGGGCAAGAACGGCGCCATAGATTCCCTGTTCCGGTTTTGTGATTGCCTGAACATAGGAAAGAAATTCGGTCTGGTTTTTCGGGGGCCTGTCAAAGCCGGCGTCCCTGAGCAGTTCAATATTGTAAAAAAGGGGATTGATAAAAGAAATAACCGGCAGCGCCCGGTTTTCCGTTTCTCCGGGGGAACCCGGCGGCAAAGAATCCCAGGGGCTGTAGGGTGATTTTTTCCGGAACAGTTCTTCGTCAAGCGCGGCGAGGCCGCAGCCGGGATCGTCGGTCCAGCCGCCTTCAACGCTGAATATGTCCGCGCTTCGCCGTTTCTTTCCCCGTACCTGTTCCTCCGCGCCGGAAAGTACGGCTTTGATCTCCTGGCGGCTTTTCTTTTCCAGCTGTACCTTGATGCCGGGATGTTCTTCCTCGAAGTCTTTTACCAGCTTTTCAAGAACGCCTGTTTCAAGCTCGTCTTCCCACCATTGGGCAAAGACCAGGGTGTTTCCTTTGCCCGGAACGCCGGTCAACAGATAAAACAGCAGGAGCCCGGCGGCCGCGATAACGGCCCACAGCCAAAGCATATTGTCCGAGGAAGAAAGCGCTTTTTGTGTTTTCCCGGCAAACTGTTTAAGCTTTTTTAGCATTATAACCTCGACTTGCTTTCACCTTTTCGGTTACATTGTAGTTATGTTTAGCTTTTTGAAAAGGCTTTTCGGTTTTTTTTCACCGGAAAAACGTGAAATCGATCCCGATGAAATTATCGAAGAACAGTGGATCGCCGATTTTGGGGCGAAGGAGTCCCGGTTCCGCTTTACCATTACATCAGAAAATTCATACCGCGCCTACCTGCGAAAACTGCAATCCGCCGAAGACGGAAAAGAAAAACCTGTTTTGGCGTTGAACCTGTTAAAAACAGGCTGTATCGCCTGGACCGAAGATCCGCTTTACCGTTACCGGGACCTGGTAATCCGGGGAACCATACGAATCGATCCGGGGGGAGGATACGGCGCCGCCGGGTTTATGTTCCATGTCGTGGACGAAAACACATACTACATGGCGCTGGTTTCAAACAGGGGTTATTTCCGCCTGGATCTGGTACGGAACCGTACGCCGCTGGCCCTGGTGGGCTGGACGGAAGCTCCGGGGCTGACGCACACGGAAGAATCCCTGCCCGTGGAGTTTGAGCTTGAGATCGTTTCATACGGGACGAGAACGCTTGTCCTTGTTAACGGCGAATGGGCCGCGGAGATAAACGATCCTTCCCTGAGCGAAGGCCGCATTGCCTTTTGCGCGGCCAGTTACGAGGGGCCGGATCAGGCTTTCCGGGAACGTTCCGGCGAACGGCCCAGCGTTGAAGCCCTGCTTTCGGCGTTCAGCCTTGACTCCCGCATAGGGGAAGTAAGCGCCAGATACAATGAGGTTTCCGGCGCGCCGGAAAACAGGATACGTCTCGCGGAAACTTTTGCCGCCATGGGCCAGGCTAATCCGGCCCTTGTCCAGATCCGCAAAGCCTGGGAAAGCCGCCTTGAGGCCGGAACCAATCCGGCGCGGCTGCCGGGGGAACTTCTTCTGGGGGCAAAGCTCGCCCTGGCCCTGGAATTGTGGGACGAAGCGGAAAGCTGCGTTGAGGAGGGGCTCTCCGCCGGGGATGAGACGGGGGAATTTCGTAATTTGAAAGCCGGCCTCCTTTATTCCCGGGGCGCGTACCGGAAGCTTCTTTCCTGGGCGGAAGAAACCGGTGAACGGCCCTCCGCCGATCCGGCCGCGTTTTACAATCTGCTTGGACACGCTTTTTTTCATTTGGAAAAATACGAAGAAGCGGCGAAGGCCTATGATCGCGCCTGTGCGGAAGGGGGGGATGAAAGCAAAAACGGCTTCGCGGCAAAAAACGCCGCCGGCGCGTGGGAACTTTTGGGCGACAGGGAAAAGGCCCTCGATCGCTATATCAAGGCGGGCCGTATTTTTCTCGATCAAAATTACTATGAAGAACTCGCCCTCCTTGTTCCAAAGCTCCGCCTTTTTGGCGCCGGCGATTGGGAAGCCCGCGCCCTTGTCGGCAAATGGGCCTTCGGTATAGAGAACTGGGAAGAAGCGGAAACGGAACTGGAAACGGCGGAAGAACTCCGAAAAGCCCCCAGGGTTCCGCCGCCTGAATCCGGGGGGGAACACGGCGCGAAACCGAAGCCCGATCCGGCTGTTTTTTATCTCCAGGCGCTTCTCCTTATACGAAAAGACAGGCGGAAAGAAGCTTTGCCGCTGCTTGAAAAGGCGGTAAAGTACGCCCCGGATTATCCGCTTTTCCGTTTTCGCCTGGCGGAAAACCGTTTTTTGCTTCTGGAAAAGTCCGGCGTCAAACTGGCCGCCGAAGATCCGGCAATGAAGGCGAATATCGAGGCGGCGCTTGCCATAAGCCGGGATGAAGGAGAAAGCTACGGCTGGGTTCATAACTTTGCCGCCCAGCTTGATCTGAACCGGGGTAACCTTACCGGGGCCGAAGACCATCTTGAAAAGGCCGCTTCGGTTTTGGGGGAAGTACCGGCGGTTCTGGTCAACCGCGCCGTCGCCTTCTACCTGGGCGGCAAGCTGGACAGGGCCCTCGCGCTGCTGGAAAGCGGCGCGGAAGACCCGGAAGGGCTTATGGCAAACTGCGCGGGGAACCTGCTTGTCCGCGCCGGCCGTTTTGAGGAAGCGGATCAGTTTTACAAAAAGGCGATTGCCGCCGCGCCGAAAAATCAGCAGTACCGTTTTAACCGGGCTTCCTGCCTTGTGGAAATGGCCCGTTACGGAGAGGCCGACGCAGTGCTTACGAGTTTTCCGGGCGGAACTTCTTCACCGGAGATCCTTGAGCTTATCGCTTTTGTGGCCGCGAAAAAAGGCGAATACCGGCGCGCCGAAACAGCCTCCCGGGCGGCTCTGGAAATCAACCCGGAACACGCTCCGTCCCTGCTTCACCTTGGCTGGAGCTGCGCGGCGGGCGGCCGCTGGGAAGAGGTTGAACGGATCCTGGAACGGCTTGACGATCTGGAATTAAATGAGGAAATGTCCAGGGGAAAAGACGACCTGGACGCATGGATGGAAGAAGCCACAACCCGCCTTGTCGCCTGCGCTTGCTGCGGAATCGAATGGCGGGTACGGAAAAACCCCGAACCGGTGCCTCCGCTCCGGCTCTACGCGATGCCGCCGGACGATATGCCCGCCGGAACCTGTCCCGCCTGCGGTAAATCCTACTGCGTCGGCTGTCGTAAAGACGCCCTTGACGACGCCGGCCGTTTTACCTGCCCGGAATGCGGGAAAGTCCTCAAGCTAAGCGATGAAGGCGTAAAAGAACTTATTTATATATGGGCTGAAGAAAACATACCCCGTGAAAAGAAACAGCCGAAAAAGAAAAGCGGGCCGGCCTCACCTGAGCCCGTCCAGCCTGAGCCCGTCCAGCCGGAGCCGGAAAGCGCCGCGCCGCCTTCCGCCGAACCGTCCGCTTCCGGGCCGACGGACGCCGCACAGACCGAACAGGCAGAAACAGAGCCTGCCGCAACGGCCGCGCCGGAAACAGAGCCTGCCGTAACGGCCGCGCCGGAAACATCTGAAAAGCCCGAAACGGAAGCCGCCCCGCCGGAGCCGGAAAACGCCGCGCCGCCTTCCGTTGAGCCGTCCGCGTCCGGGCCGGTGGACGCCGAACAGACCGAACAGACCGAACAGACCGAACAGGCAGAGCGGCCGGATACGCAGGATTAAGAAATTCACCGCGAAGGGGAGACCGCTATCGCGGTCAATTAGAAAGAAAAAGTCGAATAAGGGCAACGCTGATTAACGTGTGGCTAATCATCGTTGCCCTATTATTTTTCTCGTTTTTCTGCGAAAAACTGCGAAAAATCCACATTAAAGTAGCACTGATTTATTCGCATTCGAATAAATCAGTGCTTCCTAAGGAAAGAAAATATAGACGCTTCATACATCCTTTTTCGCCTTATGCGCCTAAGAATATCCCTTTAGTTTATTGAGGATTGTCTTCCGGGTAATTCCCAGTTCTTCCGCCGCTTT
>JAIROH010000158.1 GCA_031257595.1 Treponema sp.
TGGGAAAACCCCGGCGCTCGTAGCGGGCCGACCAGGTTCCCGCCCGCGAGCTTATTTCGGATATTGAGCCGTAACTGTTAAAGAAGAATTTCCAGGCTTCCGCTTCCGCCCCGTTTTCGCCGTAGTTTATCCTGACCGAATCCCCGGCTTCGCCGGTGTACAGCACGCTTTGAGGAAAACCGCTTTCGTCATACCATGTTTCGGCGATGCGGCCCGGAACGTATTCAACGGCGGCAAAAAAATAGCCGTTTTCCGTTCGTACCCTGACAATGACCGGGCGGCCTTCTTCGTCGTGTTCAACGATAGCCATTTCAAGATCTTCCCCGGTTATGGCGGTGAGCGTCCCCGACGGATCGTATTCGGAAGCGGCCTGGATAAACGACGAGTCCCAAAAAACCGGAAAGCGTACAAGCCTGCCGTTTTGCCATTCGACTGAAATGTCTCCGGGCGCGCTTTTTTCGGCGCTTTTTTCCACGGCGCCGCTTCCCGCGCTTCCTTCAACGCCGCTTCCTTCGGTGCCGCTTCCTTCGGTGCCGCTTCCTCCCTCCCCTTTCGCCTGTTCCGCAAAGTTTTTCCTGGGCTCTTCAAAACTGACCGTGATACCGGCCGCCCCGCTTTCGGGGAGCGTATAAAAAAGATCCGGCGGAACCGAAAGCGGCCAGTCCGGCCTCCATGCAAGGAAAAGGCCGTCCGCCGCCCCCAACAGGGCCGCTACGGAAAGATCGGCGGAACGCGCGCCGGAATCCCCCGCGCTTGAATCCTCCGTACCGGAGTTCTGCGCGGCCAGAAACGAAGGAGCGGCCAACAGCAGGATAAAAACCGCCTTTTGCCGTACCGCAATTCTTTTTTTACACATCACGCAAATTCCCCTTTCCTAGCGTTTATATATCCAGGATTCGGCGGAAAATTTTTCAGCGGCGAGAGAACGGGCTTTTTCGTCTTCCCCCGCCGAAACCGAAAAACTTTCCGTTCCGAAAGCGCCGAATTCCAGATCAAGGACGGTTTTGAAGCCCTGGGTAAACACGCCGGCGGCCGTGTCAAACGAAAGTTCTTTTCCAAGCAAGGCTTTCAGGCTGGTAACCCGTTCCTTTACTTCCTCGATAAGCTTTCCCTTTATTTTTTCTTCCGGCACCCGCAGAACCTCGAACATCACGTCCACGTCGTTATCAAGGATCACCGTTCCGTGCTGAAGCAGGCAGCCCATGCGGCGGGTCTGGGCGTTGCCGGAAACTTTTTTTCCCCCGGCAAGGATGTCGTTGATCCCGGAAAAGACCGCGTCGATGCCAAGGCTTTTTAGCCCCTCAAGAAGCCCGCCGCAGAGCAGCCGGTAGGATTCTCCCAAATCGCTTTTTGCCAGCGGATGATCCAGGCTCATCGCGATGCTGTAGGTAAGTTCCGATTTGTGGAGTACCGCCCCGCCGCCTGAAATACGTCGGACAAGATCAAAGCCCCGGCGGCGGCAGGCTTCCGTGTCCACCTCTTCCCGCAGTCCCTGAAAATAGCCGACCGAAACGGCCGGCGGATCCCAGCCAAAAAAACGGAGAACCGGCGAGCCGCTCTCCGCCGATTCGAGCAGAACTTCGTCAAGGGCCATGTTATAGTACGCGTCGTGAAAACCTGTGTTTAACAGCCTGAACGGATAACTCAAAGACGCTCTCCCCCGAAAATTTCCCCCGCGCGAAGCGCCCCGGCAAGCACTTCGGCAAGACCGGCGCCGTTTATCCCGAAGGCTTCGACGCCTTCTTCGTTGAGAAAGGAGTCGAACGCCGTTCCCGCTTCCGCCGCGGGAATCCCCAAAAGCCGCGCCTCGGCCCGCTCAAAAGCTTCTTCGGGGCTGGCGAAAAAATCGCCCCGTATCGAGATAAAACGGATAACGCCGTCTTCAATATCGGCGCTGAGGCGGATAAGCTTACAGCCCGCGGGCCTCCCCATTCCCTCAACGCGCATTTTTTTCCGTTTCTTTCGCGTGATAGCTGGTTCTCGCCAGCGGGGTGGAGATAACGCCGAAAAAGCCCCGGTTCCGCCCTTCTTCGGCGTAAAACGCGAAACGTTCGGGGGTCACGTATTCGGCCACGGGAACCTGCTTTTTTGAGGGCCGCAGGTACTGGCCCAGAACCAGTATGTCCGTTTCCGCCCGGCGAAGCTCGTCCATCGCGGAAAGCACCTCTTCCTGTTTTTCCCCCAAACCGAGAAGTATGCTTGATTTGGTTTTGGCTTTTCCGCCCGGAACGCCGGACCGCCCGCGGATACCGGCTTTGGCTTCCCGCAGTGTGCGGAGGCTTTTGTCGAACGAAGCCCGGCCGTCCCTGATGTGCTGAAGGGAACGTACCGTTTCCACATTGTGGGCAATAACGTCGGGAAAGGCTTCGACAAGCCCTTCAAGTTCCGCTCCGTAATAGTCGGGGATAAGCGTCTCTATCTTTATTGAAGGGTCCGTTTCGCGTATCGCGGCGACGCAGGAGGCAAAGTGCCCGGCGCCCCTGTCGGGAAGATCGTCCCGGTCTACCGACGTAAGCACGACATAATCAAGGCCCAGCTCTTTCGCGGCCAGGGCTATTTCCCGGCCTTCTTCCGCCCGGACCGGTCTGCCTTCCCCGGCGGTACTTACCGCGCAAAAGCGGCAGCCACGGGTACAGAGGTCGCCGAGGATCATGAAGGTCGCCGTTCCCATGCCCCAGCATTCGCCTTTGTTGGGACAATGGGCTTCGTCGCAGACCGTATGCAGGCCGCGCCGGGCAAGGACCTCGTCGACTTTCTTCCACGTCTCACCGGAAGGGAATTTTACCTTTAGCCAGTCCGGTTTTCGTTGAAAATTAGCGGGAAGCGCGTTGTCCATATATCCAGTATAACGGTTATGACCGGAAGGGTGAAGGTAAAACCCACGTCGCTGCTTAGTGGGGCAGGCACATGCGCCCGTACCCTGAACAGGAAACCACCGGATGCCTTTGCGTTACCACAGGACGGCGGCAACCCCCGCTCGAGCTAGACGGTCGTCACCTTCTCCTACGCAGACTCTGATCTGACCATTACCTACGGACGCCGTATGCTCTTCACAGGGGAATTGCCGCCGTCTTATACCAAACAAAGGCATCCGGCAATCTGCCGTGACGGGCGCATACGCATGTATCACCCTTGGCAACGTGGGTTTAGACGCTATCCATTCTTTGATTGTATGCGAAGGGTACATACCTCGCCCCTGTGGGGCGTTATAAAAGGTATGTACCCTGAGGCAAATACCTTACTAAAACAACCATACCCCGTCCGCTCTGCGGCGGGGTTGGTTGATTTAGCCAAAACTATAAGAGTAGACCTTTATCTGTTGGCGGGGGCCCACGGCGACGAAGTGGTGACGCTGCTCAAGTATTACGCGTAACGTGTCCCCTGCGTATCCCCTGCTGTTGTACCTTTATCGTGTTTATAATAATGTGGAAAAAGCTATGCTTAGAATAACCGAAGAAGAGGCCGCTGCGCTTGATGAACAGGTAACCAGAAACCCGCCCCAGGTATCGGGGGATGGAAAAAGCGGTTTTTTCATGAAACATAAAGGAAATATCGTCATTTTAGACGATCTTGCCGCCGCTTACCTCCGTACCAAAGCCGACGCTGCCCATAAAACGCCCTCCGAGATTATTGGTGACATGATACGAAAAGAACTTGCCGCAGCCACATAAAGGGGCGGTTTCCCGCAAAGAGCCGCTACCTCCTCCCCCGGCTTATTTTCCGTATCCGGTGATTATACATATCCGTGACATGTTGGTATTCCTCTTTTTTCAAGGTCATTAAGAATGATCGTTATCGATTGCTCAAATCCGATATTTGGGGCGAGATAACGGGGATGAGCCGTCCAGTAGACATTTGTATTGCCGACTTTATAATAACAATGATGATCAAACAGTTCTTCATGATCCGTTTTTACGCCTCCGGTAAGCCAGCTTTCATCTTTGACCCAGTCCATAATTATCATAATGTCGGGCCTGCATATATCAAGGACATAAGAAGCCGTGTCAAATAGTTCACTGGCGTTTTTGACCTTTTCCCAGTCGGCATATTCCACGCCTTCCGGCTGTGCGGAGACCGTATACCGTTCCATGGAATTGGTTTCGCCCCAGATAAAGCTTTCCAGTAAATTTTCATAATCGCTGTTTTCGGTAAAGACGGGCTTTAGATTATAAAACGCCGTTAAGAATTGGAATATATAATCCCAAAAACTGGTTCCAAAATTGTTCGTCCATTTTAGATAGTTGGCCTTTTCGTTTTGTGTCAAATACGCGTATGCGTTTTCGGCGTTTCTTTCTTTCTTACCGCCGGTATAGGCACGTATAAATTCTTCCAGCCAAAACCAATACTGGGTTTCTTTACCGAAAAACGCGATCTTTACGCGGGATTTTTCGTAGTTTTTTCCAACCTGCGGAATATGGGGCGCCGGTAATCCGGCGGGATTGAACGTCCCGTGATCTCCAAGGGCGTCTACAAATTTACCGATAAGATCGCAATACGCCTGTTTTAGTTCGTTATACATACATCCTCCTGGAAGTAATGGTTTTTTTCGGGAGTCTGGCTGGCGACGTCCTGCCCTTTAAACGGGCGGAGCGCCGTGTTACCGCAGCCTCCATGTACCACCCCGTTTTATATACGTTCCGGCCTTTCTGCCGTTGGTTTCATAGGTCCGAACGAACCTGACCCATTCCCGCTGCCACACGAACATACTGATACTGAACCTACTTTCGTAGGACCCATAATTATTACTTTCGTAGACCATATGATGATTCTCACTCGCATCAATCTCCACATTTGCCGGCAGAGTAACGCTGGTCAGTCGGTTGGCGAAAAATGCAGCGTCCCCGATGGAGGTAACGCTGTCCGGGATCGTAACGCTGGTCAGTTGGTTATAGGCAAATGCAGCGCCCCCGATGGAGGTAACGCCGGCCGGGATGGTAACGCTGGTCAGCCGGTTTCGCCCAAATGCTCCCTCCCCGATGGAGGTAACGCCGACCGGAATCGTAACGCTGGTCAGTTGGTTGAAGGCAAATGCAAGCTCCCCGATGGAGGTAACGCCGGCCGGGATGGTAACGCTGGTCAGCCGGTTTTGCTCAAATGCACCCATCCCGATGGAGGTAACGCCGGCCGGGATGGTAACGCTGGTCAGCCGGTTTTGCTCAAATGCCTTGTCCCCGATGGACGTAACAGGCGAACCGTTTATGTGTGAGGGGATGACAACGTTTTTAGCGGCTCCGCGGTAGCCGATAATCTGTATACCGCCAAGCCACCACGTAACGCGAAAATCACCATCAAAAGCGGTAAAATCTTTCGCGGAAACGCTCATGTAGCCCCGTTCGCCGGCGGTTTTCGCGTCCATGCCGTCCACGCTGACGATAGACACGGTAAGCCTGTCGGTAATTTTATTGGCGTCCACGCCGGAAAAAACTATTTCGTCGTCCATAATATGGCTGGAATCATAGCCACCATCTCCATATCCTAGATAAATAGGGCGGTAAGCATCATATCCCATATCGTAGCTAAACCCCCATGTGGTCCTACCTATCGTTTCCCCGGCTTCGTTGACCAGTACCGCGGCAAATACATACCTTTTCGGAATTTCAAGGTATATGGAATTCACGCTAATACCCCAATCCCTCCTTCTGCCGGTTTTTTCCAGGCCCTGGTCAATATCATCGATAATTTTTAGACCGGTCGTACCGATTAGTTTTGCGTTGAAAGACATGTCGACGGTTTCTTTGGTATAATCAATCTCGCCCTGGGTCAGCCTGGGATCGTAGATAAGCTCAAAGGGCGGGTGGGCCTTAAAAAACGCGGCGGCTTCCTCAAGGGTTTTGACCCACGTGTTACGCCACTGGATGTCATTTCGCACGTTCTGACCGATATTGCCGCCCTGAATGTCCGCCGACAATACCGAGCCGCGGCTGACCACTTCGGCGAGACCGGGGTCAAACTTCGCCGCCTCGTAGTAGTAGGAAAGGGCTTCCACCACCGTACCGATCCGCTGGGCGGTAATGCCTTTGGCCAGGGCGGTTTCCGCCTGTACGTTCGAGGCCCCCGCAAGGGCCGTTTTTCCCGCGTCGGTAAGGATTACCCCAAGCTGGGCCAAAAGGTCGCCCGAAGCTTTTTTAACGCCGGTCAGGTTTTCCAGATCCGCTGCGGAGCAGGCCCCGGTATAGGCGGCCTTTGACGCGCCCGAGGCGGCGTCGGTGATTTTAAGCTGGATCGAAAAGCCCGAAGCGGTCTTCTGTAAGGCCCCGTTCAAAATGTACTGTACGTTGGCCACCGTACCCAACCGGACAAAGTTGCTTTCATCGGCGTAGTAACCGCTTTCCTCCTCGGCTATCACCTTTTCCAGGTCTTGCCGGTCAAGCACCTTCATCGCGGAAAACTTTGTAAAATCCCCCACAAGGACACCCTGAACCAGGGCGGGAAGGTAGGCTTCGCCCGGGGCCAGGCCCCGGCCTTCGGGGACAAGGACGGCGATACTCAAACCGTCCCCGCCGTCGCCGGCCCAGTAGTTTTGGCCGAATGCCGCGCCAGGCAGGACGGTAAAAAGTGCCGCCACCAGCAGGATAAACAAAAAAGTTTTACGATTTTTCATGGTTCCTCCTAAAAAACAACGTTCGGCGCGGATATCCAGTCGATATACGCGGTTCGGGGGTAAACGTCTTCCACGTTGCGCGCCCATACGGGCGGTTCCGCCGGGTGCGGCAGCGCCCATTGATCCATG
>JAIROH010000212.1 GCA_031257595.1 Treponema sp.
TCATCCTTGCCGCCCTGGCTCTTTTTATGTATAACCGCAAACTTGCGACGGACGAACGCAAGGCTAAAGAGGCGGCGGAACAGGAAAAGCTCAGGGCGGAACAGCCGGCTCAGGAAGAAATTGACGCGGAAGATGATAAACTTCCCCACTGGGAACGGGGCGGGAACAGAGCCGAAACGGAAAGCGAAGAATAATTCACCGGTGGGTGTTCTGTCCTAATCAAATGTTACAATGACAGCTTTCGCCCATGTCGCTGCTTAGTGGGGCAGACGCATGCGCCCGTGCCCCTAACGCGCCGGATGCCTTTGCGTTACCACAGTACGGCGGCAACCCCCGCTCGAGCTAGACGGTCGTCACCTTCTCCTAAGCAGACTCTGGTCTGGACATTACCCACGGACGCCGTATGCTCTTCACGGGGGAATTGCCGCCGTCTTATACCAAACAAAGGCATCCGGCAATCTGCCGTGACAGGCGCATGTGCATGTATCACCCCCGGCGACATGGGCTTTGACACTATTTGCCCTTTGATTTAGCCAAAACTACAAGGGTAAATTTTATCTTTTGAATACGGTCTGTATGCGATCTGTACAGGACAGAACACCAGTATCCGGCTATCGTGACTTTTCTACGCCTGTCCGGACGCAGTGGGCTTTTATCACGCATTGGGAACAAAACGGGCTTACCGGCCTGCACAGTTTTTGCCCGTAAAGTACGAGGATGGGGTTAATCGTTTTCCAGAATTTTTTGGGGAGTATCTTTCTCAGGATCATCTCGGTTTCTTCCGGCGTTTTGGAACGGAGCCAGCCTGTCCTGTTGGAAATACGGTGAACGTGGATGTCCACACAGATGCCGTATTTGTCGTAAGCTTCGGTTACGACCAGGTTCGCCGTTTTTCTTCCGACACCGGGAAGCTCCAGAAGGGCGTCGATATCCGAAGGAACAACGCCGCCGTTTTTTTCAAGAAGGATGGCGGCGATTTTACGGATATTGGCGGCCTTGGTTTTATAAAACCCCGCCGGATAGGCAAGTTCGGCGATTTGTTGTTCGGTAAGTTTCAGCGCCGCCGCCGGATCGGGCGCTTTCGCCAGAAGGGTTCGGGATGCCTTAAGCGTTACTTCGTCTTTTGTGCGGAGGGAAAGGATCGTGGAAACCAGCACGGCCCAGGGATCTTTTTTGTAGTGTTCCGCTACGGTCGTCACCGACGGATCCGCTTCCCCCAGCTTTTTCCGCCATTTTTTTAGCGAGGCGATTACGGCCTCCCAATCAGGCGTTTTACCGGCGTCCGTATCGTTCATGATCTTTCTTCGGGTCTGTCTTTGGACAAAAGACAGACCGCTTCCGCTTCGACGGCAAGACCTTCTCCAACGGGGCCAAGGCCTTCCCCGGTTTTTCCTTTTACAAAAACCGCTTCCTTTTCCGCGCCCAGGCACAGGGCAAGCTTTTCCCGGATTTTTTCCCGAAAGGGGCGGATATGCGGTTGTTCGGCAAGTATGACGCAGTCAAGGTTTACAAGGCGCCAGCCGGAATCTTTTATCCTGGTCCAGATTTCGGCAAGCAGTTTCATCGAATCGGCGTCTTTCCAGCAGGCCTCTTCCGGGGGAAAGAATTCCCCGATGTCGCCAAGACCTGCCGCGCCCAGAACGGCGTCCGCCACGGCGTGGGCCAGGACATCCCCATCGGAATGACCGTCCATGCCTTTTCCGGAAGGAAACTCCACGCCGGCCAGAAGAAAACGCCGGCCTTTTTCAAGCCGGTGGATATCCCGGCCCAGGCCGACCCTGATCACTCTGTATCCTTTACCAGGATTTCAAGGTCTTCGGGAAAGGTGATTTTCCGGTTGACGGGAGAACCGGGCACGACCGCTACATCGCCGACAAATTCCCCCCACACCTCGGCATCGTCGGTGTAGATTGTCCCTTCGTTATGTTCCCGTTCCGCGGCCTTTTTGTGGGCTTCCAGAATTTCAGGAAAGGCGAAAGCCTGGGGGGTCTGCGCACCACCGACCATAATACGGTGCAGATGCCGCAGTATCACCCCTTTTTCATTGATTTCTTTGGGAGTATCCGTAAGGGGCAAAACAGGGATAGCGGCGCGGCGCTGGAGTACCGCGTCGATGATTTTGTCGATAAGGGCAGGCTCGATCCATGGCCGCGCTCCGTCGTGTATCAGCACATAACTGGGGTGGTACGCTTCAAGAAGTGTAAGGGCGTGATGAACCGAACTCCGGCGCGTAGGGCCGCCGGGAACAAAAAGAAAGCGGGGCCGGGCGCTGGATTTAAGAAGCCTGGCGGGAATACAGTCGCGGGCGGTAAATTCCCCCTGTTCGGAATGGGAAGGAACGCTTATGACAACCATGTCAATCCGGGAACAGGCCGCAAAAGCCAGGGCGGTCTTGCCGAGAACCGTTAGCGGTTTGCCCCCGATATCGATCTTGTCTCCCAAAAGGCGGTATTCTTTTTTTATGCCGAAACGGCTTGACGAACCGGCGGCGGCAATAACAACGGCGATAAGAGCATCCATGGTAGATAAATATATTACCATAAAGCCCTGGTTTTGTTAAAGAGCCTGGTTTGATACCCCGCATATTTGCAT
>JAIROH010000220.1 GCA_031257595.1 Treponema sp.
GGGGGATTGTTGTCTCCCGCCGCGATTGTGGTATACTTTATAAAGGAGCGGATTATGACCGACACGATGCCAAATTACGAAAAGCCCACCTACGACAAAGTGTGGGAGATGTTTCTTGAAACCCGGAAACATTTCGAAGAAACCGACAGGCGGTTCAAGGAAACGGACAAGCGATTTCAGGATACGGATAAACGTTTCAAGGAAACGGAGCGTTTTATAAAAGAAATCGGCAAAAAAACAGGAGCTTTGGATCACCGCTTTGGAGAATTGGCGGAGCATCTGGTCGCTCCCGGCATAGCGGAAAAATTTAACGCATTGGGGTACCGGTTTGACAGCATTTCGCCGGGCGGCAAAAAAATAACCGATGAAAAAGGGAAGACGCTGGCCGAAGTGGATTTACTGCTGGAAAACGGCGACTACATTGTCGCGGTTGAGGTTAAAGCCAGGCCGCGGCAGGACGATATAACCGAACATGTTGAACGGCTTGCGGTTTTGCGGCGGTATTATGACAAACACCGCGATTTCAGAAAAATCCGGGGAGCCATAGCGGGGGCGATATTTTCGTCCGCCCTGAAAGACACGGCACGAAAGGCGGGGCTCTACGTTATAGAGCAATCCGGGGATACAATGAAAATAGAGGTTCCTGAAAACTTTAAGCCGAGGGATTGGTGAATGAAAGCGCCGCAAATAAAAATACAACCGTTTCCGCGCCGCATAAGGAGCCTGGTTTTTGCCGGCTTCGCCGCCTGTTTTGCCGTGCTTGCTTCCTGTTCGGCCTCCGTTTCGGGGGTACTTCAGCGGGATTCTTCCGGCAGCCTTTCACTCAAAGCGGCGCTGGAGCCGAAGACCGCCGCGATGATCCGGGCCTTCGGTTCCCTCCAGGGCGAATCCGCCGCCCCTGTTCTGAACAGCGGTACAATTAACCGTTCCCTTGGGGCGGCGCCGGGGATCAAGGCCGTTGCGCTGAAAAACACGGCGGAGGAAGCTATCGAGGGGACTATCCTTGTAAGCAAAGCCGGCGACTTTCTTGCTTCAAACCGGGGGAAAAATCTTGTAAGCTATGAGCCCGCCCAGGCCGGACGCCCGGGGGGCAGGCTGGGCATACATCTGGACAGGGAATCCGGGCCGGAAACCCTGCGGCGTATGTCGGACGAGGCGGCGGATTACCTTTCGGTTCTTATGGCGCCGCTGGCAACGGGGGAATCGCTTGGCAAATCCGAGTACCTGCCGCTGGTTGCTTCGGTATACGGCGAAGGCGTCGCCGCCGAAATAGCCGCCGCCAGGCTCAAAGTTGTCATAACCGTTCCCGGTACGGTCACATCGGTCAAAGGCGGTTCTTTTTCCGGCCGGGAAGCCCGTTTCGACATTCCGTTGCTGGACATTTTGGTTCTCGAAACGCCGCTGGACTACGAGATAACCTGGTAAGAAGCGAGAACGTTCCTGGTCTGTGAAAAAACCACAGGTTTTCTATTGCAAAAACCCCGGAACCCGTCCTATACTTAACAAATACTTTACTATTTGTGGGGGTTTTCATGGCTCAAGCGGCGCCTGTAAAGGAAGAAATTGCCTTTCCAGCTGAATTAACGGCTTTTATTGACGAATGGAAGGTCAAACCCGGCAGTCTTATCATGATTCTGCACAAGACCCAGGAAACATTCGGGTACATTTCCCGTCCGGCGGCGGAAAAACTTGCCGTTCTTACCGGCATACCTTTGGCGCGGATCTACGGGGTTATCACGTTTTATCACTTTTTCAAAACCACAAAGCCCGGAAAGCATAAAATTTCCGTGTGTCTGGGTACGGCCTGCTATCTCAAGGGCGGTCAGGACCTTATTGACGAAGCGCGTAATCTTCTGGGCCTGAAAGAAGGCGGCGTTACTGAAGACGGGCTTTTCTCCATCGATCCGGTCCGCTGTGTAGGCTGCTGCGGTCTCGCTCCGGTCCTTACCGTAAGTACCGAAAAGGGAACCGATACCTACGGCAAACTTACCAAGGATCAGATTCAGGAGATCATCGCCAAATACCATAAATAGAGGCTTTTCAAAATGGCAAATTTTGAAAAAGCCGTCCGGTAATGCACTTTACTTTGGCCGATTTAGTGGCGGATATAACCCAAAACGCCGCCGAATCGGGGGCGGATACGGTGGAACTGGAAATACGGGAAACCTTTTCGGAAAAGGCCGAATTCCGCTTTATCGTGAAAGACAACGGAAAGGGGATGAGTGGCGCGGATCTTGACCGGGCCGTGGATCCGTTCGTTACCGACGGGATTAAACATCCCGGCAGAAGGATCGGGCTGGGCCTTCCGTTCCTTATCCAGACGGCCCTCCAGTCCGGGGGCGGATGGAGGATCCGTTCGGTCAGGAATGGCGAAAGCGTCCTGCGCGGTTCGGATACGGCCGGCGCGGCGTCCGGTAATGCCGTTCCTGATGCCGGGGCCAGACCCGGGGCCGAATCCGGGACAGCCGTAGAGGCATGGTTCGATCCGGCAAATGTCGATACTCCGCCGGCGGGGGACATTCCGGGCCTGTTCAGAACGGTAATGCTTTTTTCCGGGCCGGGGGAAATCATCCTCAAACGGTCCAGGACAGGCGGACCCGATCCTGAACTGAACTACGAAGTAACGAAAAGCGATCTTGCCGGCGCCCTGGGAGATATGGAGGATGCGTCTTCCCTGGCATTGCTGGGCAGATACCTTCGTTCGCTGGAAGGGGAGGAATAGAAATTCGGCGTTCATTTTTTGAAAACGCCCGGAACGAAGATTTGTAAAAAAAAATACCGCCGCGGAAGCGGCTTTTTTGCGACAGTTCCAAAACTTTGGTTTTTGGAACCGCGCATGATAATTACGAGGAGTGAAATATGGCAATGACATTGGACGAGCTTCGCAAGCTCAGAGAATCAAAAAAAACGGATATTCAACGGCGTGAGGCCGAAGGCAAGGAGATTCAGGTTATTGTCGGCATGGGTACCTGCGGTATCGCCGCCGGCGCGAAAGTAACCCTGGACGCGTTCATCAACGCCCTGGACGACAACAAGCTCGTGGATCAGGTGATTGTCCGCCAAACCGGCTGTATGGGCCTCTGTCATTCGGAACCGACCGTGGAGGTTATCTCTCCCGGCATGCCCAACGTGATCTACGGAAGGGTAGACGCGTCGGTAGCCAAAGAGATCGTACAGAAGCATATTCTGGGCCATGAGCTTTTGGATAACCATATCCTCAACAGGCCGGCCGCCGACATTCTCAAATAGGAGCGAATCATGGCATTTAATCACTTTATCCTGTGCTGCGGCGGTACCGCCTGCGAATCCAACAAGGGAAGGGAAATCTACGATGAATTGATCAGGGAAGCCCAGGCCCAGAATGTAACAGGCGAAGTCCAGATCGTCCAAACCGGGTGTTTCGGTTTTTGCGAGCGGGGCCCGATTGTCAAGGTGCTTCCCGAAGAATCGTTCTATGTGGATGTCAAGGTCGAAGACGCGAAAGAGATCATCGCCGAACAGATCGTCAAGGGCCGCGAGGTCAAACGCCTTCTCTACAAGGAAGACGCGTCGACAAAGGCCGAGACCTCCATCGAAGACATCCAGTTCTACCAGAAACAGTTCCGGGTGGTTTTGCGGAACTGCGGCGTTATCGACCCGGAAAACATCGACGAGTATATCGCCCGGGAGGGCTACAGCGGCCTTGAAAAAGTCCTTTTTGAATGGACCCCCGAGCAAATTATAGAAGAAATGAAGGTGTCGGGCCTCCGCGGACGGGGCGGCGCCGGTTTCCCCACCTGGCTCAAGTGGGATTTGGCCCGCAAGGCCCAGGGGGATGTCAAATACGTTATCTGTAACGCCGACGAGGGAGACCCCGGCGCGTACATGGACAGGTCTACGATTGAAGGCGATCCCCATTCGGTTATCGAAGGGATGATCACCGCCGGCAAAGCCATCGGGGCAAACCAGGGCTTTGTGTATATCCGCGCGGAGTACCCGCTCGCGATTGACCGCCTTAAAATAGCCCTCGATCAGGCCCAGAAATACGGCCTTGTCGGTAAAAACATCCTGGGGTCGGGCTTTGACTTTGATATTGAGATCCGCCTTGGCGCGGGAGCCTTTGTCTGCGGCGAAGAAACGGCGCTTATCAAGTCGGTCGAAGGCAACCGCGGTATGCCGGTTCCCAAGCCTCCGTTCCCGGCGAACAAGGGACTCTGGCAGCGGCCCACAATCATCAACAATGTGGAAACCCTGGCCAACATCCCCGTAATTACGTCCAAGGGCGGCGCGTGGCTTGCCAAACTGGGAACCGAAAAGTCCAAGGGAACCAAGGTTTTTGCCCTTACCGGCAAGGTAAAAAATTCGGGGCTTGTGGAAGTTCCGATGGGAACCACGCTGCGGGAGATTATCTTCGAGATAGGCGGCGGCATCAAGGACGGCAAGAAATTCAAGGGCGTCCAGACCGGCGGCCCTTCGGGGGGCATACTTACCGACGCGGTGCTTGATACCCCGATCGACTATGAAAGCCTTACCGCCAACGGCTCGATGATGGGTTCCGGCGGCATGATAGTTATGGACGAGGACGACTGCGTCGTGGACGTGGCCCGGTTCTACATGGATTTCTGTGTGGACGAAAGCTGCGGCAAGTGTTCACCCTGCCGTATCGGTACTACCCAGCTTCTTGGCATTCTTGAAAAGATCGCCAAGGGTAACGGCGAAGAAAGCGACCTTGAAAAGCTTGACACGATAGGCAGGGCCATGTCCAAGGCAAGCCTCTGTGCCCTGGGCCAGACCGCGCCGAACCCGACAATCTCCACGCTGAAGAATTTCAGGGAAGAATACCTGGAACATATACGGGACAAAAAATGCCGGTCCGGCAAGTGTAAGAACCTTGTACGTTTTGTCATAGACGATCAAAAGTGTATAGGCTGCGGCGCCTGCGCCAAGAAGTGTCCGGGCGTCTGTATAGCGGCGGCGGATCCGTCCAAATATCCGGACAAAAAGCGGCCTCCGTATGTAATCGATCAGGCGGCGTGTCTTAAATGCGGCGAGTGTTTCAAGACCTGTAAATTCGGCGCGATAAGCAAAGGCTAAGGAGCAGGAGAATAATTATGGTTAACCTTAAAATAAACGGCATTTCCCTTCAGGTAGAGGACGGAACCACGATTTTGGACGCGGCCAAAAAAGTGAACATAAAAATTCCCACCCTCTGTTACAATCCCGATCTTCCCCCCTGGGCTTCCTGCGGTATCTGTATAGTCCGCATGGCCGGTTCCCCCAGGATGGTCCGCGCCTGTACGACGCAGGTTTCGGAAAACATGGACATCATCACCCACGACGCGGAGATTATCGCGACCCGCCGCACGGTGCTGGAGCTGATCCTTTCAAATCATCCCAACGACTGTCTCCAGTGTCCCCGGAACGGCAACTGCGAACTCCAGGAACTGGCCGCGGAATTCGGCATCAGGGAAGGCCCCTACAAAAAGGTGCTTAGCGCCCTGCCGGTTGACGATTCCAACCCGGCGATTATACTGAACCCCGAAAAATGCATCCGCTGCGGGCGCTGCGTCAAAGTCTGCCAGGAAATGCAGAATGTCTGGGCCCTGGAATTCCTGGGCCGGGGCATCAAGGGCAGGATCGCCAGCGCCGCCGGTACCCCGCTGGGGGAAAGCCCCTGCATCAAATGCGGCCAGTGCGCCGCCCATTGCCCCGTTGGCGCCATTTACGAGCGGGACGATACGGTCAAGGTGTGGAGCGCCCTCCACGATCCGGAACGGCACGCCGTGGTACAGATTGCCCCGGCGGTGCGCGTCGCCCTGGCCGAGGAATTCGGCCTTGAACCGGGAACGATCGTTACCAAAAAGATATACGCCGCCCTGCGCAGGCTTGGTTTTAACACGGTATTCGACACAAATTTCTCCGCGGATCTTACGATTATGGAAGAAGGCACCGAGCTTGTAAAACGGCTTACCGAAAAGAACGGGGCCATTCCGCTTATTACAAGCTGCTGCCCCGCCTGGGTCGACTATATGGAAAAATACTACGCCGACATGATCCCCAATTTTTCCACGGCAAAAAGCCCCCAGCAGATGATGGGCGCGATGATCAAGGCATACTGGGCGGACAAGGCCGGCGTTAATCCGGACAGGGTTTTTTCCGTATCGGTTATGCCCTGTACCGCGAAAAAGTGGGAGACAAAGCGTAACGACGACATGAAGAGCGCCGGTCATGGCTACGACGTGGATATTTCGATTACGACGAGGGAACTCGCCCGGATGATCAAACAGGCCGGCATTGAGATTATGGACCTTCCCGAAGAGGAAGCCGACAATCCGCTGGGGCCCTACACCGGAGCGGGAACGATCTTCGGGGCGACAGGCGGCGTCATGGAAGCGGCCGTGCGGAGCGCGTTTTTCCTGGTAACCAAAAAGGAACTGGGGAACGTAAACTTTACGCCTGTCCGGGGCCTTGAGGGGGTCAAGGAAGCGGAAGTGGATTTCCAAAACGGAACCAAAATACGGATAGCCGTTGCCCACCAGATGGGCAATATCGCCGCCGTCCTCGATAAAATCAGGGAAGCGCGGAACGCCGGCAAAGAGACGCCGTACCACTTTGTGGAAGTTATGGCCTGCCGCGGCGGATGTATCGGCGGCGGCGGCCAGCCTTACGGCTGTACCGACGAAGTCCGTTCCAGGCGCATTGCCGGAATCTACCGGGACGACGAACAGTCGACATTACGCTGCTCTCATCAGAATCCCTTTATCGCTCAGGTGTACAAGGAATTCCTCGGCGAACCCAACGGCCACAAGGCCCACGAGCTTTTGCATACCAAATACGTTCCGAGGGAACTGTATTTGAAGTAGAAAATGGTCGAG
>JAIROH010000052.1 GCA_031257595.1 Treponema sp.
CCTTGTTGGCGCCCGCCGGCATGATCTCGATATTGTTATCGGCAAAGTAGGTAACGTAAAAATCTTTGCGGGGAAAAAAAGCGTCAAAAGCGCGCCGCCGTTCGGACGGATCCTCAAATATCATCACCAGCTTTACAAAGCGCCTTCCGTCCCGTATCAGCGATTCTATATCCGCAAGGGGATAATCGATCCATACATTGGCGGCTCTCATCTTGCCGGTTGTTCCTTCTTCAAAGCCCCTGCCTTTGTTGTCGAAAACTCCGACCGTATCATAAGCCCCGAATATCATCGCCTTGAAATTTCTGAGCTCGTGAAGCAGTGAAAGGGCGGTGCTTGTTTCAAACCACTTTGAAAACTCCAGGTTTTTTTCGGGCATCTTGTACACCTGGACGCCGTTATTGGCGATGATGAAGGGTGATGGAATGTCTTTGACCGGCTGGGGAATGCCGTGAAACTGGCGTCCCGTCGCGGGTATGATATAAATGCCCGCGGAAAGAGCGTTGTGTATGGCCGCCAGGGTACGTTCCGTTACTTTTTTCTCGCTGTTCAATACCGTTCCGTCGAGGTCAAACGCGATGAGCTTTATCGGGTTGTTCATGGGAAAAGCATAGCGGAATGAGCCGGTGAACGGCAAGCGTACGGATTCGCGGTCCGCGGGCGCGGCCCGGCGTATCCGCCTGACAAATCCGGGTCTGCAATGTATACTTTCATCATGGGCCTAGGGAAAATTCTTGCCGAAAAAAAAGAACGGGAAAACGCCGGGCGCAACCGGAAACGTCTTGAGGGCGCTTTGGAAACAATCAAACGGCTGAAATTCCTGCGGGTTGCCGACGAGGATGTCAAAAACCGCATCGTCCGGCTCTGTTATGAAGCCGATGCGTATATCGCCCACGCGTTAAAAGGTTCCGAAGCCTTCTACGATCCGCCGCTTGTTGACTCCCTGGAAAATTCTTTCGCGTCGGTAAACGTTTTTCTCAAGGAACAAAACGACGATGCCGCCGAACGGATCTTTTACGGCGAAGACCCGGCGGAACCCGGAACGTTCCGGGATCGTGTTCTGGCCCTGCTGGAAGAAAGCGCCGGGGCTTTCAGGGAAAGGAACGAAATCAACGCTTCAGGCGATCCCTGCCGGGTTATTACGGAAATGGATGATTAGAATGAAAAAATTCCGTCTGCCAAACGTACTGCTCCTTTTTGTTTCCGCGATGTGGGGAAGCCTTTCCCTCGGCGCGCTTGACGCCAGGGCGAAGTCGGTTGAAACCGTAGTCGTGTACCGCGGGGACGGCAGCGCGGACATCACCCAGCGCAGCGAATGGAGTGTCGTTGAAGGCGAAATGCACGCTTTCGTTTTCCAGGGCGAGACGGCGGCGGTGGAATTCGACCTTGAACGATGTTGGGCCGATATAATCGGGAACCGAAGACTTCCCCTGGAAATAACGAAACTTAGGCCCGGTGAATATGACGTCGCCCTCGCGGACGGAGCGGGTTTTTCCGGCGCCGGCCATTTTGTCCTTGCCTACCGCGCCGGCCTTGCGGAAGTGGGCATGACCGGCCTTACCCGTACGGTGCCAGGCGCCGAAATCCCCGAACGAACGTACTTTTACTTTGACTGGGCGCCCGCCGATTGGGAATATCCGCTTGAATCCCGGACGACGCTTGTCGTGCTTCCCGTAATCGTACCCGCTTCCGCCGGAATCGGAAGCGGTCAAAGCGGCGGCGGTATTTCCGGGGACGGCGTTAACCCGTTTATTGCCGGCCTTGGCCTTTATACGGAAAAATATGTCAACCGGGAAAACAGCATAGACTGGCTTCCGGTACAGGGTAACGACGGCCGGGATTACCTCGCCCTGCGGTTCTATCAGAAGAACCCGCGCCCCAAAGCGTCCCAGCGGATACAGTTTTACCTTTACGCGGAAAACCCCGCTGTCACGGAGGGCCTTGGCCTTGACGCGTTGGCTGCGGCCGGAAATACCCGGCCGGCGGCCCGGAGTTCCCGGCCAGCGGGAGAGGACGGCGGGGAACCGGCCGGCGCAGACTGGATCTGGCCGGCCGGCATTGCGGCGGCGGCCGGACTTGGCCTGTGGGCATACGGAAAAAAGCTCAGGGGTTTTGAAAAAAAGTCCGCCGCTCTGGAAGAACTGGCCTGGGCGGGGGATCAGTGGGAACCGCCGGCCATCGCCGCCGGTTCGTATCAGATTCCCGGCAAGGTGGCGGAAAACCTTCATCCGGTCGAAGTCGCCCTGCTTCTTAATCTGGAACTTTCTTCCGTCGTGTCGATAATTCTCGATACCCTTTCCGCCGAACACATTATCGAAGTGATGACCCCCGATCCCCTTAACGTAAAGATCCTTTCCCCGAATCCGTCGGACGACGAAATCGCCGAAGCGTTCCTCGCCTGTTTTGACGCCGATGGAAACCTGCTCGGCGGAACCCTTGCGGCGTTCTTTGAAAAGCGTATCGCCGTCCTTCAGGAAAAAGTCTGGGACTGTGACATTGAAGCCACCGTCGCGTGGTATCGGAAGAAACTCGCCGACGACGAAAAGGAATACGAAAAGTCCCTTGAAAAAACGGATCGGTACCGGGCCATTCCCCACGGCTATTACTGGTGGGGATACCAGCGTTACTGCCACAGCCACAGTCCCTTCGCCGTAACGCTGCCGGATTCGTTTAACGGAGACTATGCGCGGTTTATGTCTACCACAGCCTGTTTTTCCGGCTGCTTTAGCCCGGAACAGGGAACGGTAAACGCGTGTTATTCGGCATGCCATAACGCGTGTCATTCGGCATGCCACCATGCCTGTCATTCGGCGTGTCACAGCGCCTGCCACAGCGCGTGCCATTCGGCCTGCGTATCCGGGAGGGCGCGGTGATTGGATTAAAGCCCCGCAAAACCGTAAAACGCGGCGGCGCGGAATCTTCCCTTTTATGGGTGGATGATTTTTGGAAACAGGCGGGAACGTATATTTTCTGCCGGGAAGACGACGGGGTTTTGATTCTGCCGCCAAACAGGGTTTACAAGGTAAACAAAACCGGGGCGGCGCTTATCGCGTTCCTCAAGAACGGCGGAAAGGCGGCGGAACTTACGGCGGAATTTGCGGACGAGGCAGACGCTGCCGGGAAAAAAAGCCGGCTTGCCCTTATCGAAAATTTTTTCAGGACCCTTGCCGGCATGTACGGCGGGGATGATTCGGCCGGATCCGGCGAAAACCCAGACCTTCCGGGCCTTTCCGGGAACGTAAAACAGGTTCCTTTTGACTTTAACTATACCCGGCTTCCCGTGCTTGGGGAAATTGCCGTTACGTACCGCTGCAATAACCGCTGCCTGTTTTGTTACGCCGGCTGTAACGCCGGGAACGGCCCGGCGGAACCGGAAAAACGTGCCGCCGGGAATACGGGCCCGGCGGGTGAACTTTCCACTGTGGAATGGAAGCGGATCATCACAATCTTCAGGGATGAGGCGAAGATACCTTTTTTCAGTTTTACCGGCGGCGAGCCGCTTTTAAGGGCCGACCTCGAAAAGCTTATCAGGCACGCCCGTGACATCGGGCTTGTGGTAAACCTTGTTTCCAACGGAACCCTCGCCGACAGGCGCCGCGCGGCGTCGCTTTACAGGGCGGGGCTAAGGACGGCGCAGATCAGCGTGGAGGCGCCGGACGCGGAAAACCACGATGCGCTGGCCGGCAGGAGCGGGGCCTTTGCCGAAACCCTGCGGGGTATCGCGGCCCTGGCCGGCGCCGGCGTTTCCGTGCAGACCAATACCACGATCACCCGGAAGAACATGGCCCTTGCCCCGGAGATGCCGGACTTCCTCGTGTCCCTCCGCGACAGGAAGGGCAGGCGGATTATCAGCCGTTTTGCGATGAACATGTACATACCCGGAACGGGACCCGGCCTGCGGGAAGACCTTTTTGTCGGTTATGACAAAATCGGCCCTGTCGTGGACGAAGTCCGCAGGAGGGCTTTTTTGGCGGGGCTTGGTTTTTACTGGTACAGCCCCACGCCGTTCTGTTACTACAACCCCATTGCCCGGGGCATGGGCAACAAAAGCTGCGCCGCCGCGGACGGGCTTGTATCCGTCGCCGCGGACGGCGGTGTCCTGCCCTGTTCTTCCTGGGATGAGCCGCTGGGAAACATCCTCGCGGAAAATTTCGGGGATATTTGGTTTTCGAGGCAGGCGCTTTTTCTTAAATATAAAAACGCGGCGCCCGTTTCCTGCAGGGCCTGTTCATCCTTTACCGCCTGCCAGGGCGCCTGTCCGCTTTATTGGCGCGCCTGCGGGACGGAACTGCTGGAGGAGGGGGTACGGAACGCCGCGCCCGGTAACGGAGGCAGCGCAAACACATGAAAGTACGGTTTTCGTTTTTCGGCCTGGGTTTTTCTTCCCGCTTTGCGGTTTCGGCTTTTTGCTATGCCGCCGCCGCGGCGCTGTACCTTGTGGTTCCGGCGGGATATCCGCTCCGGTTTTTTGTTCCCGTCTTCTGCGCCGTTCCCCTTTTGTTTCTCAAGGCAAAAGGCTTTTCCAACAGGCCCGCGGATCTGGGCAAAGAAGACTGGAAACCGGTAACGATGAAAGAAATAGACCGTCTTGCCGACAGGGTACGAAAGGTAAAAAAGGTAAGAACAAGCGGCCGTTCCGGGGCAATGGCCGTTACCGTCTTTTTCCTTTTTGCCATGCTGTTTTTCGACGCGTTGTCCGGTTTTTCGACCTGGGTTTTTCTTGTATGCATCTACCTGATCCTCGTTCCCTGGCTGTGGTTCGCCGGAATTGAAAGCTGGTACCCGGAACGGCTTTCGGATAAGCTTGAGATTTTCCTTCCCGTGCTTGATTATCCGTTTGGCCCGGCGTACAGGGTTACGCCGATGCTCCGTTTCGACGAAGACAAACAGGGCCGCGCAATCCCCGAAGATATACAGGTCATGGTAGAACCAAGGCATGTCACCACCAAACCGTACTATCCTCAGCCCTCCCATGCCGAGAGGTTCAACCGGAATTTACGGCCGGCGTTGATTGCTTACCACCATCAAAACCATTCCCGGTGGGACGAGAACCTCTCCTGGCTCCAATTTGACTCTTTCCCTCTAAGGCAAAGGAGAGCTAAAGCAAAAAGGAGTACCTCAGTGCCAAACTCATGACAGACCGCTCAGTTTCTCTGCTGATATTCACAATGAAAAGATGTAAGCAATTCTTTCTTGATCCTTTCAATTAAATTCTCTGTACTACATTTCTCCCCAAGCAAAATCAACCCACCTTTATTTAAGAATGCATTAAAACTTGCATCTACCTCCACACTACTAAGGGTCATATCCCATGTTTCATTTTGTAGTGCCTCCGTAAACATCATGACTCCAGTCTTAGTTATTAATCTCTTTTTAACAGGTTTATTCTTAATGTTATATTTTAGCGTTCTGTTGCACTGATTTAAGTCCATGATTTATTTAAACCGTCTTGCAGTGCATACACTCATCTATCTCCTTCTCTCACTCGCACTACATGTTTCGGCATAAAAATGCCATCTTCAGTTTTGAGATCTGGCGCCAGGTAGGGCTAGAAAAACTCAATTTTAACTCAGACTACTTTTATAGTGCCAAGGGTTAAACTTTTAAGTAAACAAAGTAAATAGATAAGAAAAGTGTGCTTATAGCACCAAGAACGTCTTTGAAATATGATGCTAAAACAACCACGCTACTAACTCAAATGTTTTCAAAGCGACCAGACGTAAGAGCATCGGCAAAACTTGACCTAAACGCAAAGTTAGAATACCACAAATTTCAGCAAGTGCAGCAACAAGGAGCAGATGTACTAGCTATAGTGGTAAGTGAAGCAAGATTAACTGCTTCAGAGGTTCTAGCAATATTGTTTCCAAAGCAGAGAGACAAAGAAGCTGTATGCGTACGATGCGAAACAGCTGTTAATGTACAATCCACAATATATCATCGAAAGTGTGATGTGATAACGTGGTTGACTAAATATCAGCCTTTCACATACGAAGAAGTGGAACAAACATTAATATCCGTTAAGAGGGCATATGTTAGCCCAGATACTAGATGGAGAGTCTCAACAATAT
This sequence comes from Treponema sp., assembly GCA_031257595.1. Taxonomy (GTDB): domain Bacteria; phylum Spirochaetota; class Spirochaetia; order Treponematales; family Breznakiellaceae; genus JAIROH01. The sequence continues at coordinate 6,066 of JAIROH010000052.1, forward strand.
TGACTCTGTACCATAAGCTACACAATGACATTGTGATAAAGACAGATCGTGAAGTTGTAGTATGGCAGAGAGACGGAGAAGGAGGACTCCATAAGAAGCCTATCCGGACAATGCGTGACGACGAAGTAGTTGGAACTCATGCATGGAAGGTAAAGCATGGATTTTCTCCAAACAGAGCTTCAAGCTCAAGATTGAACTTCAATACAAACCAGGAATTTGGAGCGGACCAAATTACAAAATCTTTGACTATAAAGTTAATTTTATGATATGTTTAAGGTGATTTACCTTATATAAGTATTATTAGTTTTCTTTATTTAGTTGTTAAGAAAATTATTGTAGATAGGGGAGTATAACACACGCAGTCACAGGAGCAAGACATAACAAAAGCACAACACACACACGATAGTGAAGGAGTGCT
>JAIROH010000160.1 GCA_031257595.1 Treponema sp.
GCGATGAACCAAATATGGACAATTCATTTATAAAATATTTTTTACAAATAGTTACAATATTATCGTAATTGATAAAAACGCCATTCTTTTGTAACTTTTCAATGGTATTCATAAAATTCTCCTTAATAGTTTATATTATACCAAATAACCAATATAATTTCAATAGATTAATTTCTATCTTTTGTGTATTATTTTTCATACATAATTGTTTAGCACAATTGCACATAACTTCTTTTTACGTGAAGCGTCCTTTGTTTTTATATAATCACCTACAATAGGTGAAATTATCAAACTGATTTTTCCACCGCCGGGCTCTCCGATAAATTTTACAGGTGTTTTTTCGTTTTCGGAACATAAACTGAGAATTACCGTGTGGCTCAGCGGGTACTTGACGGAGGTTTCCGTTTTTGTTAACCTTATCTTGATAATGGTTAACGAAAAAACCCTGTCGACCAAGGCGGGCCTTCTTGAGCTGCTCAGAGAGTGTTTTCCCCTCCCTGTTTCGGGAGAAAAGCTCGGCAGGATCCTTGGAAAAAGCAGAGTCGCCGTATGGAAGGCCGCCTTGTCCCTCAGGGAAGCCGGATACCCCGTTTTAAGCGCCGAAGCCGGTTACCGGCTTGAGAATATGGACGGCGATTTTCTCTATCCCTGGGAATTCGGCGCGGAAGAAAAGCGGTTCCGCCACTGGGCCCGTACGGACAGTACGATGAACAGGGCCAGGGAACTTGCCTTTGAAGGAACGGAAGGAGGGACGGTAGTAATATCGGAAACCCAAAGCGCCGGCAGGGGAAGAAACGGCAGAAACTGGGTTTCCGGTCCGGGCGGGCTTTTTTTTACGTTAATCGAAAGGCCGGTTCTTCCGCTGGAAGATCGGTACTTTGTAACCATGGCGGCCCATATCGCCCTGGCGCGGACAATTTCGTATATAACAGGCGTCCGGGCGCGGATACGCTGGCCCAACGACATCTATATTGAAAACAAAAAGGTCGCGGGTTTGCTTTCCGAGCTTTCCGCAGAAGGGGACAGGCTTTCATGGATTTCGCTGGGCGCGGGCGTTAACCTGAACAACCAGGGTCCCCGCGGATCGATAAATTGTTCCTCCGTCCGGGGACGCCCGGTTTCGCGGAAAGAAACGCTGCTCTTTTTCGTTAAAGCGTTTTCCACCCTTACCGGCGCCGCTCCAAAGGAACTGGGCGGGATATGGCGATCTATGGCCGAATATCCTGAACGTGACGTGATCCTCACCTGTCCGAATCATAAAACCGTTTTAGGCCGCGGAAAAATTAAGGGCCTGGGAAAGGGAGGGTCGATACGGATCCTTGTAAACGGGGAAATCCGGGAATTTTCTCCCTCGGCGATTTCCATAACGTATTAAGACGTATTAATAAAAATAGGGTAATCCCAAAAACTGAAGTTTTGGGATTGCCTCTATGAAGGAGTTTTTATGTCCGAAACAACGACAGTACGGATGTCAAACCGCAGGGTTATTACCCGCATCACCTTCGTCGCCCTTTTTTCGGCCCTTATCGCCGGGGGAACCTTTATCGCCATTCCCCTGCCGTTTTCGCCCGTTCCGATTGTCCTGCAGAATCTTTTTATCGTGCTTGCCGGGCTTGTCCTCGGGCCGGCGCTGGGCGCGGCGGCGGCGGGCCTGTACCTGTTGGCCGGCGCGCTTGGCCTTCCGGTATTTGCCGGCGCCGTAGGGGGCGCCGCCCACTTTTTGGGTCCGACCGGGGGCTTCCTTGCCGGGTACTTTTTTTCGGCCCTTGCCGCCGGTCTTGCCGCCGGCAGGCCGAAAGCCGGAAAAACGGCGCCCCTTTTCCGGCTCATCCTCGCGTCCGCCTGCGGTTTTCTGGTTGTCTATGTTCCGGGCCTTGCCTGGTTGTACCGCCTGATGGGAAACTGGGCCGCCGTATTTGCCGCCGGTTTTTTTCCGTTCCTTATCGGCGACGCCCTCAAGGCGGTTTCCGCCGTAGCGGTCGCTTCCAGACTGCGCCGGGCAGCGGCGGACAAGCTTGCCGACTAATGAATCCGCTCTTTTTGATAAGGAATCTGAGCAAGGTTTTCCCGAACGGCAATACCGCGCTGGACTGTCTTAATCTGGAAATTACCGAAAGCCAGTGCCTTCTTGTCGCAGGCTCCAACGGTTCCGGCAAAACGATCCTGATGCGGATACTCGCCGGCCTTGTTGACGCTTCCGGCGGTGAGCTGTTGTTCCGCGGAGAGCCTCTTGCCAAAGCTCTGGGAAAGGCCGGGAATTTCAGGCAGGAGTTGGGTATTGTCTTCCAGGACGCGGATTCCCAGTTTGTCGGAGAAACGGTAGAAGAAGACGTTTCTTTTGGGCCGTCCAACCTTGCCCTGGATAAAGAAGAAGTGGAAGCGAGAACCAGGGAAGCGCTTACCAAAACGGGGCTTTGGGAAAAACGGACTTTCCCTCCGAGGCGTCTTTCGGGCGGGGAAAAACGCCGCCTTGCCATTGCCGGGGTACTTGCGATGCACTGCCGGATCATCATCATGGATGAGCCTTTCGCGAATCTTGACTGGCCCGGCGTGGTCCAGGTTTTGCGCGGCATCGAGGCCCTCAAAGCGGAAGGAAAAACCCTGATTATTCTGACCCATGAACTGGAAAAGGTGCTGGCCCTTGGCGACCGCCTTGTTATCCTTGACCGGGGCAGGATCCGGGACAGCGGGAAACCGGAAGAAGTCCTTGACAGGCTGAGGCCGGAATACGGCATACGGGATCCCCGGCGTTCCTACAGTACCGTGGAGGATTGCTCCTGGCTGGACTAAAAACCGGAGCCAGGACGCCCTGGTCGTACAGAAGCGGGACAAGTTTTCTCCATATCTGTCCCGGCGGGGTAAAAATCCTTTTCCTGCTGGTCCTTTCGGCGTCTCCGCTGCTGGGCCTTCCGGCCGTGGCGGCCGCCGCGGTCTTTGTTTTTTGCTGCGCCGCCGCGGCGGAAATAAAGCCCTGGGAACTTCTGGCCGGATCAAAGTCCCTGGTTATGATCCTCGCGCTGACGACCGCCGTGCGGGCGCTGCGAACCGATCCCGTTTCGCTGGACCCCGGCGGTCTTGCCGGCGGGCTTGTCTTTTCGCTGGGTATACTGGTCTCCTTTTCCTCGGCGTCCCTTTTCTTTTCGGTTACGACGATGATGGAACTGCGGCGTTCCATTGAAACCGTTGAGCTGCTGTTCCGTCTTCCGGCCGGGTACGGAACCCTCCGAAGGCGCGGAAGGCTGAGCCTTGTTCTTGCGCTTATGCTGGGTTTTCTTCCCCGGTTTTTCGAATTGTGGGAAAACGCCGAAACGGCGATCAGGGCCCGCGCCTGCGGCGGTACGCTCAGGCGGATTACCGCTGTCCTTCCCCTGGTAACCGAGCGGATGATGGAAACGGCCGCCGAAACCGCGGAAGCCCTGGAAGCCCGCGGACTTACGGTATAAAAAATTCCCTCATATTGTTATACTCAAGCAGCCATGATGTCTTTTGCAGGGAAGATATTCGCCGCCGGGCTGCTGTTTTTTTCCACGGCCTTGATGCCGACGCTTGCCTTTGCCCGGGATATTGAAATCACCGTTATTGACGGCGATCTTTCCATCCCGCTGGAAGGCGCCCGGGTCGTATCCCCCGACGGCGGCGAAAAGATCTGCGACGTGGAGGGCAGGACGCTTGTTTCCGTTCCGGACGACAGGTCCGTCGTGCTGCGGATAAGCTATCCCGGCTATGCTCCCGGCCGCGTTTCGGTGCCGCCCGGCGCGGACGCCTACACGGTGGAGCTGAGCCTTGCCGGGACGGCGGAAGAACGGGAGCTGATTGTGGAAGCGCCGCGGCCGGGTTCCAGTGAAACGGTAATCGGCCGAAGCGTTGCCATTTCCGGCGACAACCTGACGATGCCCGCGGAAACGGGAATTATCGGGGACGTGATGAACGCCGTAAAACTGCTCCCCGGCGTGGGTTATGTCGGAGGCTATATGGCGATGCCGTCGGTTCGGGGCGGCGAGCCCTCCGATGTAACGGCGGTTTTTGACGGCTTTTATGTGGAACGGCCCTACCACTGGGGGGGCGCTTTCTCAATTTTCGATCCAAAGATGGTAGAAAGCGCCCAGCTTTCCCACGGGGTTTTTTCAACCCGCTATGGACACACCGTTTCCGGCCTCCTCGACATACACGCAAAGCGTCCCTCCCCGGAATCCGCCGGGCTTGAGCTTGCCGTATCAAGCAGCGCGACAAACCTGAACCTTTCCTTCCCCCTGGGGGAAAAAGGCGGACTTTCCCTTATGGGAAAGGTTACCTACTGGGATCCGTTTGTGGAGACGGCAAAGCTCTTTTTCGAAGAAGTCCGTTATGTCAGTACGACTCCGTTTATCAGAAGCGGAGCTTTCGGCGCGGCCTACGATCTTTCCGCCGATCTCAGCCTGTCCTTCAATGGTTTTTTCGGAAACGACGGAGTGGGGGTACATTACGACGACGATAGCAGTACTTCGATCTACGACGCGGATTTTTTCTGGGACAATAAAATCGGCTTTCTTGTATCGGGCCTTGGCTACAGCCCAAATTCCCGATCGCTGGTAAAAGTTACCCTGGGAGCGGGACTGTTACAGTCCGATCTCGACGGACATACCTACAGTGAAAACATCACGAAATCCACGACAAGAGAATACGATTTTTTTGTTCAGGACAGGACGGTCAATTTCCAGGGCAGGGCGGACTATGACCTGGATCTGGGGAACGGGTTTCTCTTTGCCGCCGGAGCGGAAGAACGCTACAGCCGCTGGGACAGGATCAATACGTTCCGGGGGAGAGTCTCTGATGATCCGGTTCCGGACCGGGAACGAACCCTGAATGTGCTTAACCAGGGTTTGCTCAGTTCCGCCTATTCGCTTTTTGAGTACAGTTCCGAAAACAGGCGTTTCGGCATGGAAGCGGGAATCCGGGGGGATCATTTCCTTCTTGCGGGAGAAGGTTATACGCTGCCCGGCATACCGGCGCTGAACCCCCGGATCAATTTCGACTTTCTGCTTCTTGAGGATTCCGGCCCTTTTGAATCCATAACCATGACGGCCGGTACGGGTCTTTTTTCTTCCGTAAACAGTTCCCTCCAGAATATCAGCTCGGCAAATAACATAAAAAGAGACGCCTCTACCCAGAACCGTTCCTGGACCACCGTAGCGGGAACCAAGATCGATCTTCTGTCCGGTTTTAGTTTTACGTTTGAAGGTTATTTTAAATATGTCTTTAACCGGGCCTATACG
>JAIROH010000173.1 GCA_031257595.1 Treponema sp.
CCAAAATAGAAGAAACCATAAAACACCTGGAAGAAGAACAGAAGCAAACAACAGCCGCTGTTACGGCTGTCCTTGGCCGCCTGAATACATTCGACAGCGCCGTAATTGAGGTTCTTGGTGAAGTCGCGCCGGGAACCCTAATCGAAATATGCCAGATAGCCCTGTTTATTACCGAACCGCTGCGCCATGTACGGATACGCCTGGATCGGAGTCTCGGCAAACTTCTCAGCGAACCGTTAAGCTGAAAGCCGGCGTGCTAGGAGCCTGTTGCACTTGTGGATATATGCCTTCTCTTTCTTGATGACAACCACATCTGAAAAAACATGGTGAAAAAACCCGCGGCCGGCAAGAGGCAGGGTACCGGCGTTTACTTCCCCGGAACATGAAAGTAAACGCCGATGCCCTGAACATGTGACGCCATACCTTGAAGATGCCTCTCTGTTGCGGCTATACTTACTATTATGGAAAAAGATCTTGCCTGTATCCGCTTAAAAAGCGCTTTTATTATCGACATGGACGGGGTTATCTACCACGGCAACCAGATCCTTAAAGGAGCCCTGGAATTTGTGCAATGGATGGAGGCAAACAACAAAGCCTTTCTTTTTCTTACCAACTCCAGCGAAAGAAGCCCCCTTGAACTTTCACAAAAACTTGCCCGGCTGGGCATAGAGGTTGACCCGGAGCATTTTTACACAAGCGCCCTGGCTACCGCGGGTTTCCTTGCCACCCAGTGTCCAGGCGGCTCGGTCTACGCGATCGGGGAGCCGGGGCTTATCCAGGCCCTCTACGACCAGGGTTTTACGATGAACAACGTAAACCCCGACTATGTGGTTGTCGGCGAAGGGCGGAGCTACAACCTTGAAGCCCTTGAACGGGCGGTAAAGCTTGTGATGAACGGCGCCCGGCTTATCGGAACAAACCCCGACCTGAACGGCCCGGTCGAAGGCAGAATCATCGTTCCCGCCTGCGGGGCCCTTGTCGCGCCGATAGAGCTGGCCGCGGGAAAAAAGGCGTACTTTGTCGGCAAGCCCAATCCCCTGATGATGCGCCACGGCCTCAGACGGCTTAACGCCCAACGGGAAGAGACGGTCATTATCGGCGACCGCATGGATACGGACATACAGGCCGGCGTGGAATCGGAAATAGAAACGGTACTGGTCTTTTCCGGTGTTACCAGGCCGGAAGATATTCACAGTTTCCCCTACAGGCCGCGGCATGTCCTTGAAGGGGTTTTCGAGATTCCCGAATAATCGGCATGGGTTTAAATGACACCCCTTCGGCAAACAGAATCCACATAGGTTTTTTCGGCCGCCGTAACGCGGGCAAATCGAGCCTCGTTAACGCCGTTACCGGCCAGGATCTTGTCATCGTTTCTGAAGTCAAAGGCACCACGACGGATCCCGTTTCCAAGGCGATGGAACTGCTGCCCCTCGGTCCTGTCCTTGTCATCGACACTCCCGGCATCGACGACACGGGCGAGCTCGGCGAACTCCGCGTGCGCAAGGCAAAACAGGTCCTCAACAAAACCGATGTCGCGGTTCTTGTGGCCGACGCCAGGGATCCGTTAAGCGAAACGGATCGGGAACTCATTTCCATATTCAGGGCAAAAGGCGTTCCCTACGTTATCGCCTGGAACAAAAGCGACCTAACCGCACCGGTCGTTGAGGGGGAGGCCGCGGTACCTTCGGTACCTGCCCCCTTCCCGCCCCGGGCCGAAATCCGCGTTTCGGCAAAAACCGGAAGCGGCGTCCCCGAACTAAAAGAACGGATCGCCTCTCTCGCGAAAACCGAAGAGCCGAAATTACAAATCGTCGCCGACCTTATCCGCCCCGGAGACTTCGTCGTGCTTATTACGCCCATCGACAAGGCCGCCCCCAAAGGCCGGCTGATCCTTCCGCAGCAGCAAGCCATCAGAGACGTACTTGAGGCGGACGCCGCCGCGATCGTCGTCAAGGAATTTGAACTGAAGGAAACCCTGGAAAACCTTGGGAAAAAACCCGCGCTGGTTATTACCGACAGCCAGGTCTTCGCGAAAGTTTCCGCCGATACGCCGCCGGACATTCCCCTTACCTCGTTTTCGATACTCTTCGCCCGCTTCAAGGGGTTTTTGCTCCCCGCCGTGCGGGGGGTAAAAACCCTGGACAGCATCGGCGGCGGCGACAGAATCCTCGTCTGCGAAGGCTGTACCCATCACCGCCAGTGCGACGACATCGGTACGGTAAAACTACCCCGCTGGATAAAGCAGTACACAGGCGCGGACCCGGAATTTGTCTTTACGTCGGGCGGCGAATTCCCCGGCGATCTTTCGCCGTACAAACTCATTCTCCACTGCGGCGCCTGTATGCTCAACGAACGGGAAATGCGTTACCGCCAGGAGTGCGCCGCGGATCAGGGCGTGCCGTTTACCAACTACGGAATCACCATCGCGTTTATTCAGGGCATACTTAAAAGAAGCCTTCAGGTTTTTCCCCATATACTTGCGGAACTTGAGGAGCGGGAAGACGCCGGCGCGACATCATTCGCAAAATAGAGTTGTTCAATAGAGGCTCTTTCAAAACTTCAGTTTTGAAAGAGCAACCTTTGAAAATGGCAGTTTTGCAGGCCGTAGGCCGAAAAACTGCAAGAGCCTCTGCAAAACTAACCGAGTTTTGCAGAGGCTCAATAACTTCCGCTAAAAAATGGGCGGATTTGGCGGACATTTGCTCCGGGATCTCATCCGGGAGGCCAGCCGAGCATGCGGCCGCCGAGAACATGGATGTGGATGTGCGGTACGGTCTGCATGCCGTCCGATTTACAGTTAACCACAAAACGGCCGCCTTTTTCGGCGCAGCCCTGTTCGGCAAGCAGAGCCTGGGCTTTGTGGAACAATCTGCCCAAAAGCGCGCTGTCTTCAGGAGAAGCTTCCATAACATTCGGGATATGCTTTTTCGGAATGACAAGAAAATGAACCGGCGCCTGGGGAGAAATGTCGTGGAATGCGTACATTTCATCATCTTCGTAAATTTTTTTGCTGGGAATCTCTCCGCCTATGATTTTGCAGAAAATACAATCGTCCATAATGTTTTCCAGTATAAATGAAAGCTGTTATCTGTTCAACAGGAAACCATTGCCCTGACGGTTCCGGCCATACCCTCATAAAGCGCGGCAAAACCGGCTTTC
>JAIROH010000249.1 GCA_031257595.1 Treponema sp.
GTTCCTGCGGAACGGATAACAGCGAAGTTTCCGCTTTGCGGAAACTTCGGGCATGGATGGTGGAGTTTTGCCCCTGGCAAAACTCCGCAGCAATCCGCAAAGCGGATTGCGCCCCCGCCGCTTTAGTCTTTGTGCGCCTGTTCAGGGCACGGGCGCATGTGCCCGCCCCACTAAGCAACGACACGGGCTTTGCTGTCATGTGGCATTTGATTAAGACAAACTGCTAGCCTGACAACAAACGATTCAGCCGCTGTACAAAATCCGCCGGGTCCTTCAGCTTGATTCCTTCCACAAGCAGGGCTTGGTCGAGCAATACCCCGGCTACGTCGGCGATACGGCTTTCATCCTCGGTATCTTTAAGGGCGGTAACGATGGGATGTTCGCCGTTTACCTCAAGTATAGGCTTGATGTCCGGCATGTCGGTCTGGCCCATCGCTTTGAGCATCTGGGCCATCTGGATACTGGGATCGTTTTCGTCGGCCACAATGCAGGACGGCGAGTCGTGAAGGCGCCGGGAAAGCTTTACGTCTTTAACCCGTTCCCCCAGGGCCTTCTTGATTTTTTCGATAACGGGCTTCGCTTCCTTTTCCGCCTGTTTGTCCTTTTTTTCACCAAGCTCCTCGTCCGCCCCGGCGCGGTTAACCGCCTTGAGGTCCCAGGATTTGGTTTCCATTTTGCCGTCTGTTCCCGGCAGTTCTTTGCGGTAGCTGTGCAGGGCCGGAATCACAATGTCGTCGATTTCATCATCCATAATAAGGACTTCGATGTCTTTGGCTTTGTAGGCCTCAAGCAGAGGGGAAGCCCGCAGGGTTTTTTCGTCGCCTCCGGTGATGTAATAGATGTTTTTCTGATCCGCCTTCATCCGGGTAACATAATCGGCAAAACTTGTCCAGCCTTCCACAGCGGTACTCTTGAAGCGCACCAGTTCCTGCAGGGCATCGCGGCTGCCGTAGTCCTGGTACAGGCCTTCTTTAAGGGGCCGGTTAAATTCCTTAATAAAGGTTTCCCATTTTTCCCTGTCCTTGTCGGAAGCGGAAGCGTTATCCGCCATGGTTTTGAATTCGCCCAGAAGTTTTTTGACCGAAGCGTTCTTTATGTTCAAAAGTATCTTGTTCTGCTGGAGGATCTCCCGGCTTACGTTAAGCGGCAGATCTTCGGAATCAATTATCCCCCGGACAAAACGGAGGTAGGTGGGCATAAGCTCCTTGTCGTCGTCGGTGATAAACACCCGTTTGACGTAAAGCTTGACCCCCGGCTTGTAATCCACATTGTACATGTCAAAAGGGGCTTTCGCGGGAATGTAAAACAGCGTCGAGTATTCCAGGGTTCCTTCGGCTTTGGTATGAACGTAGTGCAGCGGAGCTTCGGTATCGTGGCCGAGCTGCTTGTAAAATTCGTTGTAGTCTTCTTCTTTGAGTTCCGTCTTGGGCCGCCGCCAGATCGCCTGGCCGGAATTGATCCTGTCGGTTTTGGTTTTACTGCTTTTTTCCTTGCCCTTGTTGTCGTATTCTTTTTCGTCGTAGGTAAGGTATATCGGAAAAGCCACATGGTTCGAGTAACGTTTGATTATGTCTTCAATGGACCAGCGGTTGGCGTACTCGGTTCCTTCTTCGGTAAGGTGAAGCAGTACCTCGGTTCCCTGTTCCCGGCGCCCGCTTTCTCCCTCAAGTTTTTCAATGTCGTAGCTGTCTTTTCCTTCGCTTGACCATTTCCAGGTCGCTTCTTCGCCGGCCTTGCGGCTGATTACCTCAATGCGGTCCGCAACCATAAAGGCCGAGTAGAATCCCACGCCGAACTGGCCTATCAGGTTGGAATCTTTTTTCGCGTCGGCGCCGAGCTTTTCAAGGAAAGCTTTTGTTCCTGACCGGGCTATGGTTCCCAGGGACTCGGCAAGATCCGCCTCGTTCATCCCGATACCGTTGTCTTTTACCGTCAGGGTTTTGGCGTCTTTGTTAAAGGCGAGGTCGATTCGGGGGTCAAAGCTGATCGATTTGTAGGCATCGTCGGCGACGTTAAGGTACTTGAGCTTGTCCAGCGCGTCGGAAGCGTTGGAAATAAGCTCCCGGAGAAAAATTTCCCTGTTTGAATAGAGGGAATGGATGATAAGGTGAAGCAGTTGGCTTACTTCTGTCTGAAACTGATGCTGCGCCATAACGGGACTCCTGGATAAAGTGATTGAAGCTGTTTCAAAACGTAAAATTTTAAAACAGCGAGGCTTTCCCAAAATTGATATTCGCAAAAAGCCGGTATAAAAAACAACATACAAAAAAGAGCCCGTCCAGGCAAGTGTTTTTTTAATGAACCTCCCCGCCGCAGAGCGTATGGGCCCGCTTGCGACTCATTGTACGGCGGTTTTAAGATGCCGCGAGAGGATTTTTTTCATCTCTTCCGGAATAGGCGTAGTCTGCTCTATGTTGAAATCATAATGAACCATGACGGCGCTGCCTTTAACGCAGAGCCGCCCTGTCTGCCAGGCTTCGTGGTAGGAAGAAAAAGACTTGGTTCCGATACGGCTTATCCAGGTACGTATCTCCACATCGGAGTGGAAATACAGCTGATCCACATAGTCGTAATCCGTGTGAGCCATGATAAGGGGAAAAGTCTCCCGCGACAGCTTTAGTTCCGGATCGAAAAGTTTGAAAATGGGGTTCCGGGCAAGCTCAAACCAGACAACCGGGACGGTATTGTTGATATGCCCCAGGATATCCATGTCTCCAAAGCGGGGAGTTACGACTGTACTGAACATGCCGTTAGTATAGTAAAACAAAAGGCGGTGTTTCAAGCCGCCAGGCGCCTTTTGACTTTACTCAACCTTAAAGCGGGACACTTCCTGTACAAGGACATTGATATTGTCCTTGTTCTGCCCGCTGATCTCGTTGACCCGGTTGACGGCTATGTTGATCTGATCCGCCCCGGTCGCCATCTCGTTCATCCCGTTGGTGATCTCCTGGGTCACCAGTTCCAGGTTCTTCCCTTCCTGGATCACTTCCTTGCTCCCTTCAAGCATCTCGTCCGAACCACCCTTTACCTGCTGGGTTATCTCGTTAAGCTGCCCTATCACCTCAAGTATCTGTTGGCTCCCCACGCTCTGCTCTTCCATCGCGTTCCGGATGTTCTCCGCCTGCTCGGATACGGTCTTTACTCCGCCCTCTATGGCCTCAAACTTGTTCAGTACTTCGTCGGTTGACCTGGTAATCTTGTCAATGGCGTCCTTTATCTTTTTTAACACCGCCGAAATCGTCTTCGACTGTTCCCCGGAGTTTTCAGCGAGTTTCCGTATCTCGTCCGCCACTACGGCAAAGCCTTTCCCCGCTTCCCCGGCGTGGGCCGCTTCTATCGCCGCGTTCATCGAAAGCAGGTTCGTCTGGCTGGCGATGTTTTCCATCACCGCGTTAATTTCCAAAAGGCCTTCGGACTCGC
>JAIROH010000180.1 GCA_031257595.1 Treponema sp.
TCGGTTTCTTTCCTGAGCCATTCGCTGGCCTTTCCGGCATCGCCAAGATGGACATAAAACCAGCCCCGGTAAATATCGTAATAAACATACCTGTTGACAAAATCCTCATTCTCAAGACAGGCAGTTATGGATCTGCGACATTCCTTTACAAAGTCAATGTCACCCTGAAATATGCCTATCCTCATCAGATAAAAATAGGACCGGATTTCAATACTGTACTGACGGCGTTCCCGTGCTTTTGCCAGAGCTTCCCTCATGCGGCTTTCGGCCGCTTCCAGATTCAGCCTGAAAAACTCACACTCTCCCCGGCACAGATCGTCCAGACCGTACATGCAGCCGTTCATCGCGGCCACCACATGGGGAACCGAAGCGTCCATCGCAACAAAGTAACGTTCCATGTCCGCCGGATCCGCCGAGCCGACACGGCAGGCGTAGGTTCCCAGGATGATTGAGGTTCTCGGCCCTTCCACTTTCCCGCCCCATTTTTCATGGTAGTAGTGGCATTTTTCAAAACAGGACGGAAACGAATAGTCCCCCGAAAAGGGCGCCAAAAGCTTGTAGATCAATCCAAGATCATAGTAGCAGGTAAAAAGGACACGGCATGTGGATTTTGTTTCCGGCAGGGCTTCGTAGGTTTTGATAATGGATTTGATTTTTTCCCGCGCTTCGCTAAGCCTTCCCTCTTTCAGCAAAAAAGGGGCCTGGGCCAGATAGGCGTTCGCATACTTTGAACAGACGCTCCTGGGTATCCGATCCAGCGTGTCGATGAGAAGCTTTACCATTCTGCCGGGAAGCATCAGGGGCAGCGCGTTGATCTGGGCGATAAGTTTGGCGTAGTTTCCCGCCTTTTCATAATAGCTAATCGCGTCCATTTTTAAATCGTGGGCGGCGCACCAGTCGGCGGCGGCAAGGTACACTCCCTTTTTTTCCCGTTCGGTCAATTCATCGAGACTTTCGCTTAAATAATCGCGAAAAAGCCGGTGAATGCTGAAAACATTGCGGTATGCGTCGAAACGGATAAACGAACCGATTCCCTCTATCTGCCGGAGAAGGGATTCCGCCTTTTTGTCCTCGCCGGCGGTTTTGGATCGTTTGCCCGGCCCACGTTTCCGCAGGTGCAGACGGGCAAGCTCCCGCACGAGTTCCGGCGAAGCTTCGCCCACCAGGGTCAGCTTGACAAGGAGTTTTCTTAATTCTCCGCTTATCTGCGTCATGATCTCACTGTCGATAAGCCGGTATATGTTTGAATGAAGTACATGGACGCCGTATCCTTCGACGGACAGGTTTTTCAGGTAGAGCCCGGCAAGCTGAATCGCAAACACCCATCCTTCGGTATCACGGTAAACGGCGTCCAGGGTCTCGGAAGGAACGCTGATGTCCTGCATAGAAAAATACGATTCCATTTCTTCTTTTCTGAAACGGAGATCCGTTTCGTTGATTTCGGCCAACAGTCCCTTCGCGTAAAATTTCATCAGGTTAAGCGACAGCTCTTTTCTGGAAATAAGAACCGACGTGATATTATGAAACGGCGTGGTAATCGAACGTTCCAGAAAATTGAGTACCGCTTTGTCATGAACAAGATGGAGGTCGTCATAGACAATAACATATTTGACTGCAAAATCGATATCCCCAAGAGGTATCGACAGGTACCGCTCAAACTGCTGGGGTGTGGCGGGAAAACCCTGCGCCGCCAGTTTTTTTGCGGCATCGCCGCTAATCATGGAAATGGCCTGGGTAAAATTCTCCCAAAACCGGTCGCAGAAATTGTCCCGTTCGGAAAGCTGCATCCAGGCCGTACGGATTTTCTTTTTACTGAGATACGAGTAAACCGCCTGGGTTTTCCCATAACCCGCCCCGCCTATGACAAGTACAATGGGAAACGCCATAAACTTGTCCAGGATCGCTTCAATACGGGGCCGCTCCAAACAAAGGGGCTGCCCGGGAATTACCGGTTTGACACCTAAAATGTTTTCTTCACTCATTACCAATTCGATCCCGAAGCTAACCGTCCGGAATATGACTGTCCGACTCAACTACAATTGTAGTCTATACGGAAACTTTTTCCAAAATGAGGCTTTTTTACGTTAAAACAGTCTCACCGTACATACTTATACCACATTTTGAAGAAAAAAACCATTACTCAGCAAAAAAATCGTAAAAAAACATGGGTTTTTAGTAAAATCCACGATCCTGACCCGCTTTTTATACACACACCGAAATAGTAACGGGAACAAACACAAATTTCACATTCGTGTCTTCGCGCGATATTTATATCTTGAAGTAAAACCTTGCCCCGGTGTATTATAGAGACGCATGTATAAGCCCTATATCAAACCTGTATCTGCCGCCAAACCGGATGTCAGGATTCCGGAGCCTAGGATTTCGAAACTTGTTCTTTTTGTGTGCAGAATTTTCGGCAGGCTTTACCTTTTTCTTGTTCTGGGTATAGCAAAGATAGTTCTGCGGGGAGGCGAACATATTTTTCGGGCCTACCAGAAGGCTCTGAGCGGAAAAAGCCGCTGTATTGTGGCGTTTCGGCATCCAAACGGGGGCGAACCCCAGCTTCTTATGTGGTTTATACTCTATAAGCTGCGGAGCATGGCAAAAAGAGCCCGTTTCAGGTTCTGCAGGAGACCTCATGTTTCCTTTGTGTACGGTTATGAAGTGGCCCGTTGGGGAGGCGGCATAGCCCGGTGGATTATGCCGAATCTGGGGGCAATGCCGGTTCATCACGCAAAGATGGATTCCGTGGGAATGCACCGGATATTCAGGGCAATTTCCGAAGGCCCCTACCCCTTGGCCATAGCCCCGGAAGGTCAGGTAAGTTATACGACCGAATCGGTACCCAGGCTGGAACAGGGGACGGTCCGCATCGGGTTTCAGGCGGCCGAACGGATCAACAAAGAGAATAAAGAATGTCCTGTAGAAATACTTCCCGTTTCGATTCATTTCCGTTACGGGAAAATGGGCGAATGGTCCCTGGCCAAGCTTATCAGAAAAATTGAAAAGTACACCGGCCTGGACAACAAGGGAAAAAAAGAAGGGTTTGCGGAAAGGCTTGAAAAAGCCAGGCATTATATTCTTGAACAAAACGAAAAACGCTACGGGATCGGCGGCGGGGAAGAAAAATCCTTTAACGAGCGGATTGACCGGATCATTGAAAAGGCCCTTGAGACGGCCGAACAGCTTCTGGGGATCAGTCCCAAGGTACGGGAAACCATCAACAGGATTTACCACATCCGGCAGCTCTGCTGGGACAGGATCGTTATTCCGGGGAAAACCAGCCTTAACGACATGACCCCGGTAGAGCGGGCCCTGATCGATCTCAGGGCCGGGGAAGCCTGGCACGCGGGACGACACATGGAACTGGTGGACTTTATCTGGTACTTCCGGGTGCCTATCCCGCCTGAAACCGCCCCCCTGTACGAAAAAATAGAATACGCCCAGAACCTGTGGGATTTTGCCAACAGAACCATGGGCGGCGCTTATCCGAACCGGGTTCTTAACGTACATCCAAAACGGGTGCTTATCCAGGTAGCCCCGAAGATAGACCTTTCCGCCCGGCTTGCCGAGTACAAGAAAAACAAAAAGGAAGCCATCAATAAGGCAATGGACGATCTTGTTGCCGCGTTTCAGGGCTGTATCCATGAAGCGGCCGAATACCAGATTTAGGTCCGCCCATGCTTGTAAAGGAAGCCCTTGCGGAAGGGCGCGCCCGGCTCGCCCACACGGAAAATCCCGCTCTTGACGCGGGTCTTTTGCTGTCTCTTGTCCTTGGCGTCGGCCGGGAAAAGCTGTACCTCGATTTCGCCGAAGTATCCCCGGAAGATCTTTCCCGGTTTCGGGAATACCTGGAACGCCGCCTTTCAGGTGAATGTACCGCGTATATCACCGGACGCAAAGAATTCTACGGCCTTGACTTCCATGTAACTCAGGCGGTACTTGTTCCCAGACCCGACACGGAAACGCTTGTCGAAGCCGCCCTGGAAGAACTTTCCGCGTTCCCTTCACATCGACTTTCCCTGCTGGATCTTTGTACCGGTTCGGGAGCGGTGGCCGT
>JAIROH010000055.1 GCA_031257595.1 Treponema sp.
ACTTGTTCCGGGGCGGGTTTTTGCGGGCAGGCCCCCCCGGTTTTTTCGTGTGCCTGCCTCGATAATCAGCGACGACAGATTTTACTATTATGGCCTTTAATTAAGACAGAACGCTAAAATGTAACGGAAAGGGAAGTCCCAAAGCTCAGCATAAAAGAAAGGGTGTCGCTGTATTCGTTCATTTTTACGTTTAGCTTGGAAAAGGCGCTCAGGGTGAGTTTCCCGAGGATCCGTACCAGCGATTCATGACCCAGAATAACCGAATAATTCGCGTAATCCCCGGATTTGTCGATTACCAGTTCCAGAGATTCCCGGCGAAGCCTTTCGTAATCGCTTGCCGCCAGGGACTTGATTGCCGGAAAATTGTCCGCGCCTTCCAGCTTTCCCATCATTTTATCGTAAATAAGCGACAGAAGGGTTTTCTCGGCGGGAACGGTCCAAAGGAGGGCCAGGCTTTCAATCCAGCCCGTAGAACCCGTGGTAACGGTATTGTGTATTCCAAGTTCCGCCCCCCGGGCGCCGAAAAAGGCAAGGTTCTGTTCCGCCTGAAGCCTCCAGACCGGCTTTTCCGATTTGGGGAAACTGAAAACACCGGAAACCGAATGGCGAAATTCGTCGTTCCGGTAAAAACGAAAAACCGGCGTCGTTCCCATCGAACCGAAAAGGTTAATTCCGGAAAAGTTTAAGGCGGGGCTGAACGTAAATACGTCAAGCCGCGTGTCAAGCCGCTGTTCCAGGGTTCTGTCGATGCGGGAAGAAAAGCTTACCGGCACGATAAGGGAGAGCGGATCGTATCGTTCCGGAAAAAACAGGTTCAGGGACAGCGCCTCATTCCAGCGGGTGTTTTCGGTTTTTTCGGGAACCGAATAGTTGTCAAGTGTTTTATCCAGGCTGTCTTCAAGGCCGGAATCGAAAATTGAGTAGACCGGGATAGTGGACCAGAGGGGGGAAGACGCCGAAAGGCTGCCGCCGTACCGCTCGATATCTTCACCCAAATCTTCTCCGTAGCCGTTTTCCAGCCGCCTGAACGATCTTTCACTGTGGAGGGCGCCGCGAAGTCTCCCTACGACAAACGGAAACTCCAGCGTTCCCCTGGAAGAGGATTGGGTTATTCCAAGCGGAACGGAGACGAAATTGGCCATGTCGAAGCCGAGGTTCACCCCCAGGGGGGTTCTATTTACGTTGATCGCCGCCCTGCCGCGGAGGTCCCTGTTCTGTATTGTTTTGCCGGCGCCCGAATCAATCAGCATTTCGGGAAAACTCATTGCCCAGGTTTCCCCGTAATTTGACATTCGGGATTCGGGCCTGTCCGTTTTTTCCGTGTATCCAAGATCCGCCCCGACGAAAAAACCCGGATATTCATTCTGTACGGCGTCAACACCCGTTGAAAAATTCCAGAGACGCCTGAGTTTTTTGATTTCGTAATTGGTATCGGAAGAAAGCTGGGCATGGAGCGGTCCGTCAAGGCCGATAGAGAGCTTGTGATCGAAATTTTTGTTGTAGGGAGCCGTGTTAAAACGTTCGTTTATCGAAACAGGACCAAACGAACGGGAAAGACCGTGGCCGGCCGACCAGTAGGAAAGTTCATTGGAAACGTTAAAAGACAGATTCCCCGTAACCGAGGCGCCAAGAACGGTTACTCCCGCCGACGAACGGCTCTGCATTCCGGCAAACGTTTCCGATTCGGAGGTAAACGGATCCCCCGTGGCGCCGGTTTCAAGGGCCGTATTTATCGAAAAATCGGAAACCACGGGTTTGTCGTTAACCGAAACAAGCGGTTCGGGATGGATCCACTCAAGAGTTGTCCCCGTATTAAGCCTGTACGAAGGAGCCGGTTCTTCAAGGCAAATTTCGTCAATGGAAAACGTACCGTCCGTCAAAGGCGCGGAAGATTCCACAAAAACCGCGATATACGAGGAACCGGGTGCGTACATGTCGGTTTCGCTCTGCCTGAGCGCGTCCTGCCTGTATTTAAGCTTCGCGCCGGAGACGGGATTTCCGTCGATCAACACTTTTTGTTCACGGTAATGGAGCTCGACTTTTACCCAATCGGGCGTACCAAACGCCGATGCCGGGATTTCCGCTTCAACGGCAATTTCATTGTCGTTACCCAACGACGAAGGACCGCGGGCGACAATAAAACGGAATGAAGAAAAGGATATGGCAGAAGGCGGATCCGTTATGGGTCTTACTTCAGGCGTTTTTAGAAAAAAACTTAACACCTTGTATTGGGAAAGGGGAATTTCGCTGACCCGCCCATCGGCGCCGGCCGACTTAACCGATGAACCCCAGTCGATTTTAAGTACATGGTTTGCGCCGCTCGGATGGAGGCGGCTGACGGTGGAGTTGTCGAGAGAAGAATCCCCTGTTTCCGCCAGGGATACCTTGGGATCCTCGGCGCCGGTTATTTCACCTGACGTAAGCGTGACGGCCCGCCATGAAGCTCCCATGATATACGGCCTGGCGACAAGAAGGCGGCCAGAAACCCCGGAAGGAGAGGAGGTTTCTACATCGACAATAATAATGCGCATGTGGGTGGCGTTTTGCAGTTTGTGGCGATCGGCGTCGGTAAAAGAAATGGTAACGGTAGGATCGTTTTTCCATGATGATGAAGAAGGCGGGCCGGAATATATTTCCCCTTCAATCATAAGGAAGGGATTTTCTACAATACCCTGATCGGAATCGGAAAGCGTACCGAACTGGGCAATAATTTTTATGGAATCGGAACCGGAAAAGTTGAACAGCCTTATTGGAACCACCACGGCCTTTGCCTGTTCAAGCAGCTTACCGTCTTCTCCCAGCGGTACCTCAAAACCCGTCCAAATTTTTGAAGCGTCCAGCTCAAATTCGGCGGCGAAAATTTCCATGTCCGCGTCCTTTGCCGGATACGGCCCCTGTTTGCCGGATATGACCGGAGCGTTCCAGTCTATCGGCATAAGTTTGGAAACGCCGAAGATGTCGGCGTTTCGGTAGTTTCTGTACACCAGATCGGCGCGTTTTGAAAGCGGCAGATCTGAAAATAAAGACGGGGATGAAACTGATTTTACGGGCGGCGCTTCGGAAATAAACGCGCCGGATGTGGAAAGACCCATAACAATTTCCGAATTGCCTTCCATGCCGGCGACACGGTACAGTCCCGTGGTATCCGGCTGTTCAAAACCGAGCCCCAGGGAAACGCTTGCCTTGAGCCTGTCGTAGTCCCATGCGGCCTTGCCGCCGAAACCGACGGTACCGGGGCTGGCTGCCCCTTCTTCGGTATAGGCTTCCTGGCTGACGTTCCAGCGGAGGCCCAGGGCCGCTTCCCAGCTAAAGGGTTTTTCTTCGGGCCTGTAGACAAGGCCGACGCCGGCGGCAAGGCTTCCCAGACGCCGTTCTTCGCTGCGCTTGAGGTAGGTAACGCGTATTACCTCGTTAAAACCCACAGGGCTTGAAAGCTGTACCGTTCCGCTTCCCGAATCATAACTTACCTGTGAATCCATGATACCGCCCCGGTATACCTGTACGGATCCGGGTACCACGTCCGTGCCGATGACGTAGGCTCCCGCGGGACCGTAATTGGTAAAACGAAGGCTTATGTCTTCGGTAAAAGCCTGTTTGCCGGGCAGGTAAATTTCCGGGTAGTCTTCGGCCAGCGGCCACATGCTTTCCGGCTCCCTGCGGCCGCTGGCGGTGGAAACAAGCTCAAAAATTCCCCGCTGTGAATCGTCTCCGCTCAGGCTGTACAGGGGCAGATCAAGGGAAAGGACAATGTTATCGGCGGAAAGCAGTTCAAAACCGGAGATACGTTCCCCTGTTGAAGTACGGACAAGGGCCGCGTCTTCGGAAGCCGCCGAAGGGGAACGGTAGCGGCTCTGGCGTTCAAACGGGGAAAAAGTTCCCGGTTCGTAAATCACCAGGGCGCTGACGCCGCCGATAGCAACCGTTCCGGGCGCAGTCGTACCGCCGGGCTGGGGATAATCATGAAGATTAACACTAAAGAGTTCTTGAACATCCCCCAGGTAACCCGCCGCCGGTGAAGCTGCCGTCCCGTAACTGCTTACACCGTATACGCCGCCGTTATAATAAACCGCGACCATCCCCGCGGGCTCACGGACAAGTTCGACAATGCCGTTTATACCGCTTGCCGCGTATTCGCTGGGAACGGCAAGCCGCCATTTTCTGCCGCCGCCGCTTAGATCGCCGTTTTTGTCCTCGAAGTACACGACCGGGACGGCGGAAATGTTTTCGTCGGGCAGTACGAACGAAACGCCCCGCAAGGGCTTGTCCGGGGAAAGGTTTGAAAAGCTCCGTTCCCTGTCTCCGACAAAGATCCGCTCTTCCCGCGCGGCGGCGTCGTACCTGACAAGGCTGTGAAAACTCAGATCCCCGGAACCGAAACGGCCGTAAACGCCGAACGAAGACGGCGAATCTCCTCCCAGATCCAGGTAGGGGAAAACGGGAAAGTCCAGGCCCGTGTTACCAACACCGACGTACTGTACCGTTTCACCGGGAAAACCCTGGTAACCGGCCCGGTAGGTGTTCAGGTCGTAGTCGTCAAGAAAGCTTACTTCAAGGAACCACCTTTCCCGAATCCACAGGGAAAGGGTCAGGTCGGCTTCCTGGGTAAAAAGCAGCGGAGAATCCTCGGAATCGGGTGAAATCCCCAGAGGGCCGCGGGAGATGCCCCAGTTTGCGGTCAAAGTTCCTTTCCAGAAACCTTTTACGACAAGCGATACTTCCGAATCGCTGATATTCATCCGCATAAGTTCCGAATCCGCTTCTTCGGTAATGGCCCGGCGCCGCCTTTCCAGCTGATTTTGGGAATTTTCCTGCGCGAAAGAAAAAACAGGCAGGAGAAGCAGGGCGGCAAAGGGAAAAAATGTACGCCTTTGTACGGTACAACGCCGCTTACTTCGCAAAAATGCCATTTTCGATATATAATATATCGGGGATTATGGTAGTATCAATGATTCAAATGCTCTTTGAAATGCCCGATATCGGCAGTATCAAGGATAAACGGCGCATAGTCAAATCGATAAAGGACAGGCTTGAGCGCCGTTTTCACCTTAGCGCGGCGGAAGTGGACCTTCAGGATTCGTTGACGTTTGCCCAGATAGGGGGCGCCCTGGTATCCAATTCCCGGTCTTTTGGCGAGACGGTCTTGAACAAGGCGTTCAAAATGATTGAAAATGAGGTGCCGGTACGAATCCATGATGTTACAATCCACTCCGAGGAGTTTTAAAGTGGGAAAAGCCTTTTCCGCGGCGTTTATCTGCGTTTTTTTGTTTTCCTGTATAGTGACAGGTTCCGGTATAAGCATTCACGGCGATGGTTCCGGAACAATACAGCTTGAATACCGTCTCGCGAAAGAACTGGAAGGGCTGGGAAAACTTGACGGAAACGAACGCTGGCTTCCCGTTCCGGTCGGGAGGGCGGATCTTGAACGAACGGTAAACCGCGTTGAAGGTTTGCGCCTTGTTTCCTTTTCTTTCAAAGAAGACGGAAAGGATATTGTATATTCCGCGGGGCTTGATTTTGATTCTCCGGGGGCCTTAACCGGTTTTCTTGACGCTTCCGGCAGGCAGGTCGAGCTTGACATGGAAAGAAAACGTCTTGCCTTTACGTTTACCGGCGCGGAAAACCCCGAAGCCGGTTTTCGGGACATGGTTATTTCCTCGTTTTCGGGTTATGAATTTTCCCTTGCCCTGAATATGCCCGCCGCCGTTTCCCTGCGCTGGCTTGACGAAAACGGGGCGGAAACGCGAAATCCCGGAACCTGCTCTCTGGACGGAGTGGCGCTTAATTTCAGTTCCCCCATGCCGGATCTTATTCTGCTTGAAAAAGCGTGTGTCATGGAAATAACCTGGTAATTCGGGTTCTGGCGAGGCTTTCCCGAAACTTCAGTTTTTAGGATTGGCTCTGATTATGCTTCATTAACGCAGGGAACGTTCTATGCTTCCGGAACAAAAAAAGACAATTTTCGACCTGCCGCTTAAATTTGTTTTTACCGAAGAAGGATCCTCGATGCTTATGCGCCAGAATGTAAAGTTTACCCGCTTTAAAATGGGGGACAATACCGAGGATTACGGCGTTTTTTTTGACAAGATCGTTCCCGCGTCGGTTCAGCGCATGCTTATGGCCGGATATATTTCCAAAATAGAAGTGTCCGGAATCGAAACCGTGGCCGCGAGGAAGGAAATCCTCGATCTTTCCAAGCTGATCATTTTCAGTCTGCTCTACGCCCAGTACGGCCACGCGTCTTTTACCCAGACGGTGTCGGCCGAACCGGTAAAACGATGGAACCACACAAATCCGTTTTCGGTTATTGATGAAAAAACTCAATTTAAGGAAGGCTCAGTCAGGAACTACCTCAAAGAGCATGAAACCGAATTGTCCGGGATAACCGGGGAACTTTTAAATCCCCTGACCAAAAATATAAACGAGGACGAGAGTCTGCGGGAAGACGAAAAAAAGCTCCAAATCATGATGGCGGAAAAGCTTCTCGCGTTTGCCGATCCCCTGATGTGGTTTGTGCTGATCAAATTCAGATCCGATCCGGGGTATCTTTTCCTCCTCAGGGACGCGCGGCTGTGCCTGGCCGAATACCTTAAAAAAACGCGGATCGCCGAGTATGCGGCGCTGCTTATTGTCGAATTGGCCCAGAATATCGAGAACATCAACCTGTTGAAAGAAGCCCAAATTTTTTACCATAACAAATACGTCAAACTTTTCAAAATACTGCAGGAACCCCAGTTTAGGGTTCCGGTAATAGATCAGATGCGAAAAAAAAACAACCTTATTACAATTTCCTGGAAAATAGGCGGTACCAGTACTTCGATCGGAACAAGGGGCAGGCTCCAGGTGGTTTTGTACGACAGGGAAATAAACTACAGGGAAATGCGCGACAGTTTTGAGGCGACCAAATCGGCGGATATAACCAGAAACAGCCTGACGGAATACT
>JAIROH010000104.1 GCA_031257595.1 Treponema sp.
CTAGGGACATAGAGAATGCCAAAAAATTGGCAAGGGGATTTTGAGATGGAAAAAACATACAAATGGGATATGGCTGATCACATAAAAACAAAGGATGATGTGATTGGGTATCTTGAGGCGGCTCTTGAGGAAAATGATACCGAACTTCTTTTTGAAGTGATTGGAGATATAGCCCGCTCAGAGGGGATGACGCAGTTGGCCCGGGAATTGAATCTTTCCAGAGAAAGTTTATACCGCTCTTTTTCAAGGAACGGAAACCCGACGTTTACAACGGTGATTAAGCTGCTTGATGTCCTGGGATACCGGATCGAGATAAAGCAAAAGACTGCGTAATGTGCTAAAAACACGACCAGTGGTCTTGTAATAATACCCTGTTTCGGGGTTCCGGGCCGCCTTCGGCCCCTGTCGCGCGCATCCTGCGCGCTTTTCCTCGCGCCTGCTCGGCGGGGCCTTCGGAAGTTCGAGTCCGTTTTCCGACAACATAAAAAAAGCCGTTAACTTTTGTAGTTAACGGCTGTGTTCTTCTTTGCCCGGAAGAAGACTCGAACCCTTCACCCCTCAACATCCTGTTTCGGGGTTCCGGGCCGCCTTCGGCCCCTGTCGCGCACATCCTGCGCACTTTTCCTCGCGCCTGCTCGGCGGGGCCTTCGGAAGTTCGAGTCCGTTTTCCGGCTATATTAAAAAAGCCGTTAACTTTTGTAGTTAACGGCTGTGTTCTTCTTTGCCCGGAAGAAGACTCGAACTTCCATGCTTTTGAAGGCACTGGTACCTGAAACCAGCGTGTCTACCAATTCCACCATCCGGGCATAAAATCCGGGAGCCCATCCGGACTCCCGTACAAGATACTATACGGCGGATAGACGAAATGCGTCAAGCCGTTTTCCTGCCGGCATGCGCTACAAAATCGCCGTTTCCAGCGCAATCTCCATCATCGCGGTAAAGGATTTCTGCCGCTCTTCGGCGCTGGTTTCTTCGCCGGTAATAAGGCTGTCGGAGATGGTAAGAAGGCACAGGGCTTCCCGGCGGTACTTTGCGGCCAGCGTATACAGTTCGGCGCTTTCCATTTCCAGAGCCAGGACGCCGTATTTTGCCCAAATCTTCCATTCGTTGGGATCTTCGGTATAAAACAAATCCGAAGAAGCCACGGAACCCACCGCGGGGTTAAGGCCTTTTTCAAGGGCGGTATCGTAGGCCTTTTTTACCAGGTTAAAACTTGCCGTGGGGGCGAAATTCCGCCCGCCGAAACGCAGGTTGTTGGCGCCCGAATCGGTGCAGGACGACAGGGCAATAACAATATCCCTGACCTTGAGGGCTTCCTGTATGGAACCGGCGGTGCCAATCCGTATGGCCCGTTTCACCCCGTAATCCCGGAATAGTTCATTGGCATAAATTGATATTGAGGGAATCCCCATACCGGTACCCTGAACCGAAACCGGCTTTCCCCTGTAGGTTCCGGTATAACCGAGGATATTCCTGATATCCGTATACTGCCTGGCGCCTTCCAGAAAATTTTCGGCAATAAACTTTGCCCTGAGAGGATCGCCGGGAAGCAAGATGGCGTCGGCGATTTCGCCGGGCCTGGCTGCAATATGAGTAGACATGAACACAGTATAACCCTTAACCCGGCTTTACCGCAACTGCGCGGGGCCTTTGCCAAAGCGGCGGTTTTACGGTAAAATATACTCATGTCCCAAAAGCGCTTTACCGTACTTGATCTTATCGATATAGACCTTAAAGAACACAATTCCCTGAATCTGCGCTGCATAGGAGGCCGAAAAGGCCTTGCCAAGGAGATCAGCGTCCCCAACGTTAACCGGCCCGGCCTGGGCATTATGGGTTTTTTCGAGTCGTTTGCCTACGACCGTATTCAGATATTCGGCAGGGGCGAAACGGCGGGCGTCAAAAAAATAACCGAAGAACAAAAAATTGATACGATAAAACGGATGTTTAGCTATCCGATACCCTGCTGTATCTTTACCCACAGCCTGAGCCCCGGCCCGGCTTTTTTTGAAGAGGCCGAAAGGGCCGAATGCCCGATACTTCAGACCGATCTTGAAACCTCGGAATTTGTCATACGCCTTACCCGTATTCTTTCCAACATCTTCGCCCCCTCAAAAAGCATCCACGGGGTATTGGTGGAAGTCTACGGTCTGGGCATCCTGATACTTGGCGATTCGGGAGTCGGAAAAAGCGAAACCGCTCTGGAGCTTATTGAACGGGGACACCGGCTTGTCGCGGACGACGTTGTGGAAATTCACTGCGTTAACGGCAATATACTTATGGGCCAGGGCGCCAACAGGATCATCGGGCACCATATGGAAATACGGGGATTGGGAATAATCAACATAACCCATCTTTTCGGAGTCCGGGCCATACGGGACAGGAAAGAAGTCCAGCTTGTTGTCTTCCTGGAGGCATGGGATTCGGCCAAAAATTACGACAGACTCGGTTCGGAACAGTTTATGGAGATCCTCGGGGTAAGCGTTCCAAAACTGGAGATACCGGTAAAGCCCGGAAGGAACATCCCCATCATTTTGGAAGTGGCGGCGATGAACGAAAGGCTCAAAAAAATGGGTTACAACTCTTCCAAAGAATTTAACCACAATATTCTCAAGTGGATAGAAAGCGACACGGCCCGTTCGGTGTACTATGGTCCTGAAGATATTATCTAGGGGGGCGCTATGTACGAAGAAACAGTAAAGGTTATCAACCGCGCCGGCGTTCATGCCCGTCCGGCCGCTCTGTTGGTACAGGTGGCCAAGGATTTCACAAGTGAAATATACATGGAACGGGGGGACGACCGGATCAACGGCAAATCCATTATGGGCGTAATAACCCTGGGCGCCGCGTACGGTTCCGAGATAAAAATTATAGCCGAAGGTGAAGACGAAGAAGCCGCCGTAAAGGCGCTGGCCCGCCTGTTTGCGACCAAATTTGAAGAAGAATGAAGAAAAAAACAAAAACACCGTATCCTGAAGGGGAAGAGATTATTGGTGAAAGCCAGGTCATGGAAGAACTTCGGGAACTTATAAAGGAAACCGCGATTTCCGATGCGCGGATCCTTATAACCGGAGAAAGCGGTACGGGCAAGGAACTTGTCGCCCGCGCGATTCACCGGGGATCCCTCCGGGCGGCTTTTCCTTTTGTCACGGTAAACTGCGCCGCCATTCCGGATACTCTTATCGAAAGCGAGCTTTTCGGCTACCGGAAGGGGGCTTTTACCGGAGCGCTGTCCGATCACAAGGGCAAGTTTGAGGCAGCCGGCCACGGTACCATTTTTCTCGACGAAGTCGCGGACCTTTCGCCGGGCGCCCAGGCAAAGCTGCTCCGGGTAATTCAGGAAAAGCGGATTGAGCCGCTGGGAAGCGAACAGAGTGTTTCCGTCGATGTGCGGATACTGGCCTCGACCAACAAAAACCTTGCCGCGGCCTGCGCCGCCGGACGCTTCAGGGAAGACCTCTTTTACCGTCTTAACGTTATTCCGATAGGCATCCCTCCGCTGCGGGAACGCAGGGGAGACATCCCCGCGTTGTTCAGGTATTTTCTTTCCCTTATGAAAGCGGATATGGAACTGAACCCGGAAGGAGAAGCGTTTCTTGCGGCGTACCGCTGGCCCGGAAATATACGGGAATTGCGGAACCTTGCGGAACGCTGTTCGGTTCAGTTTTCTCCGGGGAAAAAACTCGGCGAAACCGCGCTCCGTTCCCTGCTTCTGGAAAAAGCCCCTTCGGGTATACATGAAGAAAAAAAACGAATTTTGGACTTGCGCAACGCGCTGGAGAGGGGGTACAATGAGGCAAAAGAACTTTTTGAACAGCAGTACCTTAGATACCAGCTGGAGAAACACGGCGGCAGCGTTTCCAAAACGGCGTCCGCGGCGGGGCTTACGCCGGCAAGTCTTAGGGCAAAGTTGGAAAGATACCGGATAAAGTAGTACGATACGACGGTAAATACCATTTTCAGGAAAGAACAATGAAAGAGCCCACCCAGCGCCAGAGGGAAGTGCTTGCATTCATTTCGGATTACATCAGATCCCACTATTATCCGCCTACCATAAGGGAAGTGGCGGAACATTTTTCCATTTCAGTCAAGGGCGCCTACGATCATGTGTTGGCGCTTAAGAAAAAAGGCAGGCTTAAGCTGGGTGGCAAACGTTCCAGAACCATGGAAGTGGTGCGCGGCGAAGAGGATCGCGCGATAGAAGGTTTTGCGGAAATTCCCGTACTCGGCGTGGTAGCCGCCGGACGGCCCATTTTGGCGGAAGAAAACTGGGACGGAAGTATCCCCATACATAATTCGTTTCTCAAAAAAAATAAACAGTACTTTGCCCTCAGGGTAAAAGGCGATTCCATGAAAGACGCGGGAATTCTGGACAGGGACACGGCCCTTGTTCAAAAACAGAATTTTGCCCGGGACGGTGAAATTGTGGTTGCCGTGGTTGATGAGGCGGTTACCCTGAAGCGCTTTTATAAAGAACCCACCCGCGTACGGCTGCAGCCGGAAAATCCCGCGTATCTTCCCATCTACAGCCAGGATGTGCGGATACTGGGCAAGCTGGCCTATGTAATCCGTTCGTGTTGACATGGCCGGCGGAAAAAGTTTCCTCTTTCTGGGGCCGGAGCTGGGAGAAAAGCTTGACGCCCTGGACATAATAAGAAAAAACCTTCGCGGGGAAGACCCTCCCCGGGCCCAAAGTCCGGTTCCGCCGGCATTGGAAGAAACGTCGTTTTACGCCGGAGAAACGCCGGTATCCCAGATTGTGTCGGTTATCAAAAACGGAAGCCTCTTTTCCGACGCGCGGCTTTTTATCATCAAAAACGCCGAATCCATCAAAAAGAAGGAAGACGCCGTTTTGATGGTCTCCTGCCTTGAAAATCCAGGCGACGGGGTAACGCTGATCCTCCTTTCGGACGAAACCAGACTGGACAAGCGTATCGAAGACGCCGTCCCCAGGGAACGGCGGCGGATTTTTTGGGAACTCTTTGAAAACAGGAAGAGCGAATGGGTAGCGTCGTTTTTCAGGCGTTCCGGCTGCCGTATAGACGAAGGCGGCATCGCGGCCGTTCTGGAAATGGTCGAAAACAACACCGACGCGTTAAGGAGGGAATGTACGCTCCTTGTGTTTTTCCTTGGCGGGGAGAAAATAATAAGCGCGGAGGATGTGGAGCGGTGCCTTTCCCATACACGGGAAGAATCTCCGTTTACCCTGTTTGCCGCCCTGGCCAGGGGCAATCTTTCGCTCAGCCTGGACATAGAGCGCGCCCTTCTGGGGACAAAGCAAAGTCCCCAGGCAATATTGGCCGGACTGGCGTGGTGTTTCAGGAAACTTTCGGATTATTTCGCGCTAAAGGAAACAGGGGAGGCAAATGATTTTGAGATGAAAAAAATCGGCCTTGGTTCCCAAAAAGTACGGGCGGATTATATCGAAGCCGCCCGGCGCTGGAAAAACGCCGGCAAAGCCCTGGCGGTAATAGGCGAGTACGAATACCTTTTCCGTTCTTTTGGCGGAGATTTTGAAGAGATCCTCATGGACACCTTTATATATACGCTTGCCGCGCCGCGCTGACGCGCGGTATCTTTCCTCTTCTCCGCCAATGCGCTACACTTTTGAACAATGGCCGGACGGGTTTACCTTTTTCAGGGGAATTATCTTGTTATACCCGAAACGACAAACGACGGCGAGGCGGCGGACGGGGTAGACGGAGACCTTGTCCGCGGCGCTTTCGGCAAGCTTGCCTACTACGCCGTCCCTTCCCTGACGGCAAAAAA
>JAIROH010000125.1 GCA_031257595.1 Treponema sp.
AGGTACCGTTGTTCATCAATGACTTCGGTATAGGTATGTAACAGCCCGTCAAAGACACGGTTCCAGTCCCGGGCCAGGGCGGTTTTCCGGGCCTTTTCCGCCAGGTTCAGGCGGAGAACCGGATCTTCCATAAGGGTAATCAGGTTTTCCAGAAAAGTTTCCCGGCTGCCTTCGGGAGAAAGCAAGGCGTTGTTTCCGTGGGAAAGGAAATCCGTGACGCCGCCGCCGGCAACGCCCGCTACCGGCAGGCCCGACGCCATGGCTTCCAGAGCGGCGTTGCCGAAAGTTTCGGTTCCCGAAGGAAACGCAAAACAATCCGCCGAAGCGTAGATTTCCGAAAGTTCCCGGCCCCGTTTGAATCCGGTCAGGATCACATTGGACAGTTTTTGTTTTTTAATCGTTTCGGTAAAGGGGCCGTCCCCGGTAAACACAAAGACCGTTTTTCCGGGGAAGCGGCGTTCGGCTTCGGCGGCCGCGTAGAGCAGCGTGTCAAGGTTCTTTTCCGGGGAAAGCCGGCCCACGTAGAGAAAGATGAATTTACCCTTTCCGATTCGGTTCCGCAGGTTTTCGTTCCGGTATTCGGGATTAAAAAGCGCCGCGTCTATTCCCCGGGACCAGAGGTCCAGGTTACGGTATTGCCTGCGGAAAAGGCATTCCAGGGTATGCCGGGAAGGCGCCAGAATGCGGTGGGCGAAACGGTAAAACCAGGCGAGGTACTTTTCCAGTACCGGTTTGAGAAAGTCAAGATTAAAATAACGCAGGTACTCGCCGTAGTTGGTATGGTAGCTCATCACCAGGGGAAGGCCGCGTGTAACGGCGTAACGCATACCGCGGAAGCCGATTCCCAGTTCGGTGCTTACGTGAACCAGATCCGGCCGGAAGCTGTCGCAGATTTCATCAATTTTCCGGAAATCGGGAAAGGCCAGGCGGCTTTTCGGAGAGAACGGCGCTTTCAGCCCTTTGAAACGGTACAGGTTCCGGTAACCGGAATAGCGGTTCTCCCGGTGAAGAAGCCGCTCTTCATATTCATACGCCGGAACGAAAATCGTATGATGGATACCTTTTTTGTCCAGATAGGCCCCAAGTTTGGACAAGGTATTGGTTACTCCGTTTATTTCCGGGCTGTAGGTATCGGAAAAATAGGCAATTCTCATGTATCCCTCCCTGTAAAGACAGGCAAAATATGCGGCGCGGATATAAAACGAACGTTAAAAGAATGTAAATAAGCGGTGAAATTTCAGCCGGCGCGGCACCCGGTAAACTCCCCGGCGGGCGTGGCGCCGGCAGACAGGCCCCCCGGTAAATTTTTTAAAGGCGCCTTTTCGTTTTCAGAACATAAAATGAGAATTGCTGTCAGTGTTGCCCTAACCCTCGTTTTCCTATATAATTTGGATAAAGACTCAAAAAACTCAGATTTTTGGGAGTTTTCGATTTAATCGGCGGCGATTCCGCCGCCTTATATAGGAGTTATCATGACTATAAATGATGTAAAACATTCGGGTTTAAAAAAATGGGTTGAAGAGGCCGCCGCCCTGATGACCCCCGATTCGATTGAGGTCTGCGACGGTTCACAGGCCGAATACGACAGGATGATCAAAATCACGATTGACGCCGGTCTTGCCACGCCCCTTAAAAAACGGCCCAACAGCTACCTTTTCCGGTCGGATCCCAGCGACGTGGCCCGGGTCGAAGGCCGTACCTATATAGCGAGTAAAAAGGAAGAAGACGCCGGCCCGACCAACAACTGGATAAACCCCGACGAGCTTAAAAAGACTATGTCGGGCCTTTACAGGGGCAGCATGAAGGGCCGGACCATGTACGTGATTCCGTTTTCGATGGGGCCGGTTGGATCGGACATCGCCAAAATCGGCGTGCAGATAACCGACAGCCCCTATGTTGTCGCCAATATGCACATTATGACGAGGGTCGGTTCCAAAGTGCTTGACGTTTTGGGAAGCGGCGGCTTCTTTGTTCCCTGTTACCATTCGGTAGGAAAGCCGCTGGGCCCCGGAGAGGCGGACAACGGCAAATGGCCCTGCGCTCCGATAGAACAGAAGTACATTTCCCACTTTCCCGAAACCAGGGAAATCTGGTCATACGGCTCAGGCTACGGCGGGAACGCCCTGCTCGGTAAAAAGTGCCTGGCGCTCCGTATCGCCAGCGTCCTTGCCAGGGACGAAGGCTGGCTTGCCGAACACATGCTGATCCTCAAGATCACCAACCCCCAGGGCGAGGTAAAGTACATCACCGGTGCGTTCCCCTCGGCCTGCGGCAAGACGAATCTCGCGATGTTGATTCCCACGCTGCCCGGCTGGAAGGTCCAGACCGTCGGCGACGACATTGCCTGGATGAAGTTCGGCGCCGACGGCCGGCTCTACGCGATAAACCCCGAAGGGGCTTTTTCGGCGTTGCCCCCGGTACCAACAACGAGTCGAACTTTAACGCGATGGAATCGATCAAACAAAACACGATCTTTACCAACTGCGGCCTTACCGAAGACGGCGACATCTGGTGGGAGATGATCGGCCACGGCGCTCCGGGGAAGGAAATTGTCGACTGGAAAGGCCAGAAACGGCCCGCTCCCCAGACCGACAAAAGCCCCAAGGGTGAGGAAATCGCCCACCCCAACGCCCGGTTCACCGCGCCGGCCAGGCAGTGCCCGGTTATCGCCCCGGAATGGGAAGATCCCAAAGGCGTGCCGATAAGCGCGTTCCTTTTCGGCGGACGGCGGCCCAGCACGATCCCCCTCGTGAACCAGAGCAAAAACTGGATTCACGGGGTGTTCATGGGTTCGATTACCGGATCGGAAGTTACCGCCGCGGTTATTTCCGACCAGGTAGGCCAGGTCCGCCGGGATCCTTTCGCGATGCTGCCGTTCTGCGGCTACCACATGGGCGACTATTTCAAACACTGGATCAAAATCGGCCAGGGTCACGATGAATCGAAACTTCCAAAGATATTTTTCGTTAACTGGTTCCGCAAAGATCCCGACGGCAAATTCATGTGGCCCGGCTACGGTGAAAATTCACGGGTATTGGCCTGGATCTTCGACCGCTGCGACGGCAAAGACAACTGCGTGGAGACCCCCATCGGGAACCTTCCCAAACCGGACGCGATAGAGCCGCCCGCCGGCGTCGACGCCGCGGCAATGAAAGAACTTTGTTCGGTGGACATCGAAGGCTGGAAAAAAGAAATCGCCGATGTCCGCAAGAACCACTATCCCAAATTCGGCGACAAGCTTCCCAAAGAACTCTACGCCGAACTGGACGCTATCGAAAAACGGCTTAACGGATAACGTATCTGCCCAAAGCCCGGCCCGCGCCGGGCTTTTTTCGTGGCGGGCCCCGGTTTTGTATTTCAGTTTGCCTTGAAAGAATACGCCTTGAACATGACGGTAAAGTACGCTATAGATATATCTTATGTATAATACCGGCTTAGGAGGTGACCTATGAAGGCAAATGGCTTAGCCGCCGTCATCAGGGTTGACGAAGAAAAATGCGTAAACTGTCATGCCTGTATCGCCGCGTGTCCTGTAAAGTACTGTAATAACGGCGCCGGAGAAAAAGTAATCGTCAATCACGATCTCTGTATCGGCTGCGGAAGCTGTATTCATGCCTGTACCCACAAGGCGCGGATCATTGTGGACGATTCGGAGGCGTTTTTCGGCGCGCTGGAAAGAAGGGAAAAGGTCATCGCGATTGTCGCCCCGGCCGTGGCCTCCAATTTTCCGGGCCTTTATCTTAACCTGAACGGATACCTGAAATCGCTGGGAGTGAAGGCGGTT